>JAAAOD010000210.1 GCA_009908535.1 Verrucomicrobiota bacterium | reverse complement strand
GGTACCGGCCTTCGTCGGCGAGTTCGGCGACCAGGCACGCGGGGGCTTTGGAGGCGTTGTGCGGTTCGTTGGCCACGCGCACTATACGCTCGCGTTCCTCCTCGCTGAGCGCGTTTTGCGGACGCGGGCGGGATGCTTGCGGGCGTTTGTCCGCGCCGTGCTCTCCCTGCTCGCGCCAGCGCCGGTAGGTCCGCTCACTGATACCGACGCACTCACAGGCCTTGGCCTGGCGCGCACCCGCTTCAATGGCTTCGCTGACAAGCTTCATGATTCTTCGGCGATCCGGGGCGCTTGTCAGGCGTCCTCGCTTCCCCCCCAGATCGCCTCCGCTTTTTTTCGCAGCGTCAGCAGCGCCGCGGTTTCGGCAAGGGCATCGTTCTTGCGCTTGAGTTCTTTCTCCATCGCCGCCAATTGCGCACGGTCCGCACGGCGGGCCTGGGCCAGTTCTTTGTTGGAGGCACGGTCCCAGTCGTTGGCCTCGGCACAGTTGCGGCGCCAGCGCCGGATCTGCTCCGGATACAGGCCCCGCTCGCGGCAATACACAGAGAGTTCCTGCTCCGAAAGCGCCGCGGTCTCGAGCACCGCGTTGAACTTGTCCTGCGAGCCCCAACCTTCCGGAGTGTCGTCGCCTTCGGGCATCACGCGCCCCTGGGCACGGGCCTGCTTGCGCCACTTGTACAGGGTCGCCGAGCAGATCTTCTCCTCCTCCACCAACTCGGGAACGCTTTTGCGGTTGGGGCCGGTCATCTTCGCGATGACCGCCTCACGCCGCTCTTTGGAATAGCCTTTCATCTTCTTGCTGTCCTTTCCTACGCCCTTGGGTTCGCTTTACCTCTGCACGGGAACCTCCGGCTTTCCTCCGACGTGCTTTTTGAGCCATTCTCGGAAAGCCTCCGGTCCCCGGTTCCCCAGCCATTGGCAAGGTGCCAGACCATTGCCTCCAACTGTAGAATCCCATTCTAGCAGAGCGGACAACTAGCCTGACTGATAGGGCCGCCTTTAATGTAGTTGTAGAAAGTCTGGCCAAGTAGTAGTAGGCCGAGAAGGGCGGCGATTAGCCCTGTGTAACCTATCAAGACGAGTGGAAAGGCGGAAAATGAAATGACGTTGTTGATCGAATAACGGATCAGTTTGACTAAATTCCAGCTGCTTTCTCCAAAGGCGCGTTCGCCCACTTGAAATTCGACCTCAGTCACGCGAAAACCAATCCAGCCGACGAGTCCTCGAAAAAAACGGTTTCGCTCTGGCATCTGGACCAAAATATCCACGACCTGCCGGTCCAGTAGTTTGAAATCGCTCGCCTTCGACATGTCGGTTCCAATAAGCCGAGTCATGACCCAATTGAAGCCCTTGGCCGCGATTCTATAGGCCAGACTTTCTTTGCCGCGGTGCACTTTGACGGCATTGACCACGTCGAAGCCCTGTCGCCAGCGCCCGAACATTTCCTCTATTACTTCGGGTGGGTGCTGAAGGTCTGCATCCACGATCGCCACGCAACGTCCGGTCGCAGCGACCAGTCCCGCCATGATCGCTGACTCCTTTCCGAAGTTGCGGGATAGGCTAACCGGAAGCACCGCGCTATTCGCCGTTGCCAACCGATTAAGAATCTCCTCGGTTGCGTCGCTAGAGCCATCATTGACAACTACGATCTCATAGGTCACGCGAAGTCTATCGCCGAGGGCACTTAACCTATCGATCATCGCATGTAAGGATGCAGCCTCGTTGTATGCAGGCACTACCAACGATAAAGTACGTTCGCTCATCCGTGGTCCTCTTCTCTATGGTGAAATACGAGACGCAGAACGAGATAGTTGCCAACAACAATCACCACCTCGGTGAGGAACTTGGCAATCACCAGTCGTTGGTTTGTTATAGTCAGCATGGCCAGAAGGATGAACGGTGACACCAGGATAGTCGTAATGCCCAGTAGGATGTATCCGCCACCTTGGCCGGCCATTCCTACTCGATACCGACCGGTCGGGGATCGAAATGTGAAGTTTCTATGTAGAAAGAAGCCCGTGAGAGCTCCCGTTGTTCGCCCGAAGAGCTGCCCAAGGCCCGGGTTGATACCGAAGCCCACCACGAGGGTGTACACGACGCCCAGATCGATGAGAAATAGAAATCCGCCAACGGCGACGTACCGAAGGACCCGGCTATCCCTCGCACGGGTTTTGAGCACATCGATGGCCATAGGGGGTCTAATTTAACCTTCGTTTTGATTGGGGCGACGCTGGCTGTAAGGGTGGGTGATGCCAAAGCCTGTGTTAACATTTAAGAGGGCGTCGATGGGCTTGGCCGCGAAGCCAGCCACTTATTAGCCACTTAGTGACAGGAAATTCAATTTCCGACAGAATCCCGCAAGCGGAAGGCCTGCAGACGGTCTCATCCCCGGGAGGGATTGGATCGGTGGCTTCCGGCCTCCTTCGTCACCCCCTTTCCTTTCCGGGACCGTGACCTCAGCCCCTCTCCCAAAGGAAACGGGCGATGGCCGGGAGTCCCTTTGGCCACGCTTGAAGGCGGTCGGCGGTATCCGGGAATCATTCGGGGCGGAAGCGTCTCCGTTCAATGCTCCGGATGGCTCATGAAGATGAGGTCGTGGAAGAGGTGGCCGCGCTCGATAATGTCCTCGACCGCGAAGATACGCCCCCACGCCTCTCGAATGTGGTTTCGGCTGCGGAACATGTTCACCTCGTTCGCCACGCCGTCCTTTCTGACAAAACCAAAGCGAGGGTGGGGCATTTCGGAGGAAAAGACCTCCGGCGTAATCTCGATATTCTCGGTGCATTGACTGTTTTTCAGGTCCTCATACATGAAGTGGTCCGCGTCAATGGACGACCACACCCCCTCACTGTGATTGGACAGGGCGATCGTTCCCCCGGGCCGGAGGACCCTTCGCAGTTCCAGCAGCCATGCTTCCTCAAGTAAGTCGATGTGGGTAAAGACAGAATAGGCGGTGATCAGGTCGAAATAAGCGTCGGGAAACGGCAGGTGGGGGACGATGGTGTTGTTTAAAAAAATACCTGCAGGAATATTCTTCTGCGCCCACTGAATTGTCCCTGTGTTCAGGTCTGTACCATGGCAGAGGCGGGCGAAGTCCTGGCAAAGAAAGTGGCGGACGACACGACCGGAGGAGCATCCGAAGTCGAGGTATCGCTCGATCGGAGGGTCCCCCTTGTGAACCTTTACCCATTCGGTCGCCATGAGAGCGTCGGTGAGGCCGGAAACCCAGTATTCGACATCTCTTCCGGCAAAATAGCGATCGCGGGCGCTCTCGTCTGGGATCGGCAGGGGATCAAGCGTTATGCGCCTGTCGATATCCTCGCGGGCAAAGGTAGCCCGGTTGCTGGGTTCCCAGATAAAATCGTAGTACCGTTTCCGCAGATCCTCCGTGACCAGTTCAGCTATCTTTGGGAGGTTGGGCGCCGTGTAGGGAGGGTGGAAGAGGACCAGGTCGTTCAGGTGCATGTGTGGAGTTGATGAGATTCCCCAGCCAGATTTTCAAAATTATAGCCATTGGATTTTTTAAAAATTACGCTTGGGTTTAATAAGGGAATCCGTCCCGGTGGGTTTGCCTGAGGTATTCAGGTTGTAAAACGGGAGGATCCTTCACCGCGAAGGGCGATCCGCTCACTCCCCCTCGCGGCCGCGGAAGACGGCGTCACCGGTCCAGCGCAACTTGTTGCGGAGGACGTAGTAGTGGGAATAGCCCTCGGGCTGGACGAGGTGGAAGCGGCGGTCGCCGGCCACGGACAGGCGCACGGGGAAGGCGGGGGTGGCGCCGAAGACCTCCCGCCCGTCGACGGAGACCTGCACATCGGCGGGATCGCCGAGGAGGTGGACGATCAGCTCGTGGGAATCGTCGAGGACGATGCTGCGGTTGGAGAGGGTGTGCGGATTGATGGGGGTGACGGCGAGGACGCGGGCGGCGGGATGGACGATGGGGCCGCCGGCGGAAAGGTTGTAGGCCGTCGAGCCCGTGGGGGTGGAAAAGATGACCCCGTCGGCGTGGTAGGTGTTCATGTGCTCGTCCTCGCAATGCACCTCCAGCCGGACGAGCCGCGAGGAACGGGCCTTGATGACGACATCGTTGAGGGCGTGGACCTCGTTGCCGTCGACATCCCGGGCGGCGAGGACGGCCAGCTCGCGCGAGGCGAATTCACCGTGGAGAAACCCGGGCAGGGCGGCCTTCACCTGTTCGGGGGAAAAGCTGGCCATGAACCCGAGCCGGCCGAGGTTCACGCCGAGGACGGGGACCTTCCACCGCGAGGCGGCTTCGACGACCCCGAGCAGCGTTCCGTCGCCGCCGACGACGACGCAGAGCCCGCTCTTGCGCAGGGCCTCCGCGGGAAGAGGATAGGTGTCGTGAAGGTCGCATTCGGCGCCTTCCGCCGCGGCGAGTTCCCGCAGTTCCCGGGTCAGGGATTCCGCTTCCGGCTTGTGGCGATTGAGGACGAAGGTTACGCGGCGCATAAGGAGAAGGAGATTCAATCATCGGTTCCGGGGCTCTGGCGAGTCCAACCGGCGAGGTATTCGCGGTTGCCCTTGCTCCCGACGACGGGCGAGAGGCGGCAACCGTAAAGCCGGGCGCCCGGCAGCGTGCGCTCCGCGAAGGCGAGCACCTCGTCGCGGATCGATTCCCGGAGCGCTTCGTCGCGGATGACGCCCCGGCAGCGGTCCGCCACTTCCTTCCCGGCCTCGAACTGCGGTTTGACGAGGGCGACCAGCAGGCCGCCTTCTTGCAGCAATGGCCAGGCCACGGGCAGAAGGAGGCGCAGGGAAATGAAGGAGAGGTCCATGACGACGAGGGGGAAGTCAGGGAAAGGAAGGTCCTCCGCTCGAAGGTGGCGGGCGTTCGTTCCCTCGAGGGAGGTCACCCGTTCGTCGCCGAGGAGCTTCGGGTGCAATTGCGCGCGGCCGACATCGACGCAGACGGCCGGACCCGCGCCCTCCTGGAGCAGGTAATCGGTGAAGCCGCCCGTGCTCGCGCCAAGGTCGAGGAAGCGTTTGCCTTCGACGGGCCACGGATGGGCCGCGAACCAGCCCGCCAGTTTTTCGGCGCCCCGGGAGACGTACTGCGGCGGTTGTACGAGGTCGAGGTCGAGGTCCGCCGCGACGCGGTGCCCGGCCTTGTCGAGCACTTCGGTGCCGTGGCGGACCCGTCCGGCCATGATCAAGGCCCGGGCCTGCGAGCGGCTGGGGGCCAGTCCCCGCCGCACCACCAGCTCGTCCAGTCGTTCCCGTTTGGCCGCCATTGCCCGGTCGTTCTGGGCCCTGGCTGTCCAACTGTCAACGCGCGGGGCGGCCCCGGATTTGTTGTGGGGCGGGGGTACATGGGGCTTGACCTGTGGGGGACGGAATGTCATGAAATGGGGCGAATTGGTGAGGAAAGGGACAATTGGCGAATGATGGAGCGCGGTCAGGTCATGGCCTACGTGGGCGAGTTCACGCATCAACTGGATGCCCGGAACCGCGTGACCGTGCCCTCGAGCTGGCGGGTGGCCGGGGATGACGGGAACTACTATTTCGCCTGGCCGCATCCCGAGGGCTGCATCGCGGTGTACCCGCCGGAAATCCAGGCGGAGATCATGGAAAAGGCCCGGTCCATCCGCCAGAGCGACGTGCGCGGCAACAAGATGCTGCGCAAACTTTTCGGCCGCGCCCACAAGTTCGGCTGCGACCGCCAGGGCCGCATTCTCCTTCCCGACGCCCTCATTGCCCACGCCGGCATCGAAAAGAAAGTCGGCCTGGTGGGGCTCGGCCATTATTTCCAGATCTGGAACGCCGCCCTGCGGGAAGAAGAGGACGAGGATTTCAACCTTTTGGAAGCCATGGAGGACATGGGGATCTGATGGAACCAAGGCGGTGGCATGAAAACGGAACGACTGATCGAGAGCGGCGTGATCCAATCGGGGGAGCCGCGGCACCTCAGCGCGTGGACGACGCGCGAACATCCGCGCCTGCGGCCCGAGGAACGGGACGCCGTCAGCGAGGCCCTCTACCGGCGCCAGAAGGCGCACGCGCCCCAAGTGCGGGCCAGCGGCAGCGGCTGGGCGCATCTTTGGCAGAGCCTGCGGAAACGACGGGAAATGCCATGACGGGAGAAGGGCAGGGGCACGCACCGGTCCTGTGCGACGAAGTGCTGGAGGCTTTCGCGGAGCGCTTTCCCGGACGCTTCCTCGACGCGACCTTCGGCGGCGGCGGCCACAGCCGCGCCCTGCTGGAAGGGGATCCCGCCAACCGTGTCGTCGCCCTCGACCGCGATCCGGCCGCGTCCCCACGCGCGGAGGCGCTGCAGGCGGCCTTTCCGGAACGCTTCTCGTTCCACGACATGAATTTCGCCGGGCTGGAGCAACTGGAGGAAGCGGACTTCAGCGGCGTTCTTTTCGATTTCGGGGTCAGCTCCTTCCACTTCGACGAGGCCGGGCGCGGGTTCAGCTTCCGCGAGGACGCTCCGTTGGACATGCGCATGAATCCCCGCGAAGGGCGTCCGGCGTGGCATTTTCTCGAATCGGCCGACCACCGCGAGCTGGTGCGCGTGGTCCGCGAATACGGCGAGGAACCGCGCTGGCGGAAGATCGTGGCCGCCATTGAGGCCGCGCGGGGCGGAAGCCGGCTGCGGCGCACCCTTTCTTTTGCCGAACTGGTCGAGACGGCGGTGGGCGGACGGCGCCCGCAGGAACGGATCCATCCGGCCACACGGACCTTCCAGGGCGTGCGCATCGCCGTGAACGCCGAACTGGAGGCGATCGAGACGGCCCTTCCGGCCGCTTTCGCGAAACTGGCCGGGGGCGGACGCCTCGCGGCGATCAGCTTTCATTCCCTCGAGGACCGGATCGTGAAGCGGTTTTTCCGCCGCATGGCCGGCAAGGCCGAACACGCCGGCGACCACCGCCCGGAACAACTCCGGGCGCGGCGCGCCCGCCTGCTCACCCGCCGTCCCATCGAAGCCGGCGAGGCCGAACGCCGGCGCAATCCCCGCTCCCGCTCAGCCAAACTACGCATACTGGAAAAGGAGGCCGCATGACTGCCCGACGAACGGACGACGCCCGTACCTTTCAACACATTTTCGCTCTCTTGATGCTGCTGGCATTGGTTACGGTGAGCGGTTGCCTGGGTCTCCTATGGTTGCGACAGAAGATAGAAACGACGGCCCAGGCAACCCGCTCACTGGAAACCGCCATCGTGAAGGAAGAGCGCCGCCTGCGCTATCTCGACACGAAAATCGCGGAGATCCACCAGCCCGGATTCCTTAACCGGCAGGTGGACCGCCTCGATCTTCCGCTGCGGCCGCCAAAGGCCGAACAGGTGGTTTATCTGGAAGCGATTCCGGAGCGCCCGGCGGCGGAAGACCTCGTCGCGGGGACGGAGAAGGAAGCAGAAGACCGCGCGCCCTACCGGCGCACCTTCGACCTCGCGGTCATGGAATCGTTTGTCCCGAGGGACTGATGTCGCGCGTATGTGTACGGAAAGGCCGTTTTCACGTCTGCACACTTCTGCTGGTGGCGGGCTTTTCCGTGCTGGGCGGCCGTCTCGTCTGGCTGCAGGCGGTGGAGGCGGAGGCGATCGCCGAATCCGTACAACCGGTGCGGCAGCGCCTCGTGGAAATTCCCGCGCGGCGCGGCGACATCCTTGACCGCAACGGGGACCTCCTCGCGGGCACGCGATCGCGCATCCGTCTCGGTATCGATCCCTACGCCTTTCGGGCCGGGGACCGCGGCAAACTCGCCCTCCTTGCCGGCATCCTCGATATGCCGTTCGCGGAACTGGAAGCGAAAACGCGGAAGCGAACGCGCACGACCGACGACGGCGGTGAACGCCCGGTGCGCTGGGTCCCGATCAAGGAAATCGGCGAGGATCTGTACCGCGCCGTGCAGGCGGCGGACATCTCCGGAGTGTATGGAAACCGTCATTACGAGCGGTACTATCCCGGACGCGAACTGGCGGCGCACATCATCGGCTATCTGAACCGCGAGGACACCCCCGTGATGGGCGTGGAGCGGGCACTGGATTACTATCTGCGCGGC
>JAAAOD010000086.1 GCA_009908535.1 Verrucomicrobiota bacterium | reverse complement strand
GACCCGTTACCATTCCCTCCTCGTCGAGCGCGAAAGCTTCCCGGAATGCCTCGAAATCACCGCCGAAACGGCAGAGGGCGAAATCATGGGGCTGCGCCATCGCGAGCAGCCGATTTACGGTGTGCAGTTCCATCCCGAATCCCTCGCCACGGAGCACGGACGACGGCTCCTGCGGAACTTTCTGGAACTGTAGCCGCCACGGCCCGGATCGCGGGGTGCAAAGGGGTTCGGCGACAATATTTTCGCTTGCGGAACTCCTGTTTTCTCTGGTCTACTTTTCGTTTTCGCGGGCCCGGTTCCGGTCCTCGTTCAGAACCGGGCCTTATTATTTCCAAATCACTGATCAAGAATGGCTAAGGAAACGCATTCGCCCGAGATTTACGACGCGTCAAAAATCGAAAAACTGGAAGGGCTGGACGGTGTCCGCAAGCGGCCCGACATGTACATCGGTGACACCAACGAACGGGGGCTGCATCACTGCGTTTTCGAGATCGTTGACAACTCCATCGACGAGGCCCTCGCCGGCCATTGTTCCGTCATCAAAGTGACGCTTCATAGCGAGGGATCCATCTCCGTGGAGGACGACGGGCGGGGCATTCCGGTCGACATCCACCCCAAGCACAAGATGCCCGCGCTCGAACTGGTCATGACCAACCTGCACGCGGGGGGCAAGTTCGGCAAGGGCGCCTACCAGGTCTCCGGCGGCCTCCACGGCGTGGGGGCCAAGTGCGTCAACGCCGTCTCGGAATGGTTCGAGGTCGAAGTCAGTCGCGAAGGACAGGTCCATCACATGGGATTTGCGCGCGGCAAGACCACGCAGAAGATGAACATCGTCGGAAAGACGAGAAAAACCGGCACCAAGATCAGCTGGCTCCCCGACCCGGAGATCTTCCTCACTACCCGCGAATTCAAGTACGACCTTCTCGCCAAGCGCCTGCGGGAACTGGCCTTTCTCAATCCCGGTATCAGCATCGAGCTGGAGGACCAGCGCAGCGGACGGAAGGAATCGTTCCTCTTCAAGGAAGGCATCGCCGAATACGTCGCCTTCCTCAATCACGGGAAAAGTGTTGTGCACGAGAAGCCCATCTCCTTCTCCGGGGAAGCCCCGGCAAGTGAGGACGCGGAGGACAAGGCCAACATCGTTGTCGATATCGCCCTGCAATACAGCGACAGCTACAACGACCAGATCTACGCCTATGCCAATTCCATCCACAACATCGAGGGGGGTACCCACCTCAGCGGCTTCCGTACGGCGCTGACCCGCGTCATCAATACCTACGCAAAGCAGAACAACCTCGTGAAGGACAAAGACCCGGCCATCTCCGGGGACGATGTCCGCGAGGGCCTGACCGCGGTGATCTCCGTCAAGGTACCGGAGCCGCGTTTCGAAGGGCAGACGAAGACGAAACTCTCCAACGGGGAAGTCGACGGCATTGTGCAGAAGATTGTCGGCGAAAAACTCCGCTACGCTTTTGAAACCACCCCGGCCCTTGCCAAGCGTATCATCGACAAGGCCCTCAATGCCGCCCGCGCCCGCGACGCCGCCCGCAAGGCCCGCGAAACCGTGCGCAAGAGCGCCATGTCCGCGGGCGGGCTTCCGGGCAAACTTGCCGACTGTTCGGAAAAGGATCCCGAGGTCTGCGAGATCTTCATCGTCGAGGGCGATTCCGCCGGCGGCTCCGCCAAACAGGGCCGCGACCGCCGCTACCAGGCCATTCTGCCCATCCGTGGCAAGCTCATCAACGTGGAGAAGGCCCGTATCGACAAAGTCCTCAACAACGCCGAAATCCGCACTATTATCACCGCCATGGGCACCGGCATCGGCGACCACGAAGGGGATGGCGCCTTCGATGCGGCGAAAGCCCGCTACCATCGCATCATCATCATGTGTGACGCCGATGTCGACGGCGCCCATATCGCCACCCTGCTCCTCACCTTCCTTTACCGCCAGATGCGCGGCCTCATCGAGCACGGCTATGTTTACATCGCGCAGCCGCCGCTGTACAAGATCAAGCGCAAGCGTCGCGAACAGTACATCGACAATGACGAGCAGTTGAACCGGCTCCTTCTTGAACTCGGCTCCGAGGACGTCACCCTGCTCCGCCTCCGGGACGAGCACCAGTTCCCGGCCGCGAAGGTCGACCAGATCGTCGAATCCCTCGCCCGCCTCGAGCAGCTCGGCAACGGGGTCACGCGGTACGGCTGCACCCTCGAGACCTTCCTCGACCAGCACGACGGGGAGAACCTGCCCAAGTACCTCGTCCGTACCCGGACCGGCAATGAAGAGACCTTCCGCTTCCTCAAGAACGAGGAGGAGCGCACACAGTTTATCGCCGACGAGGGGATCGACGACGCCTTCGCCGAAATTATCGTGCGCCAGGTCGAGCAGGAGGGCCGCACCGTCAACCAGCGTATCGGCATCCACGAGATCTTCGAGGCCAACACAATGAGCAAGATCCTCAGGGAACACAAACGCCTCGGCCTGCAGGTGCAGGCCTGGACCCCTGCCGAGGAACCCCGCTACCACCTCATCGAAAACCTCGGCAACGAGCAGAAGGAACAGCGCGTGGAACTGTTTTCCATTCTCGAACTGCTTCCGCGCATCCGTGAACTCGGCAAGCGGGGACTGAACATCCAGCGCTACAAGGGCCTCGGGGAAATGAACCCGAAGCAGCTCTACGAGACGACCATGGATCCGGAAAAACGGCGGCTCCTCCAAGTCAGTATCGATGATGCCGCCAAAGCTGAACAGACCTTCACCAAGCTGATGGGAGACGACGTCGCCGCCCGCCGGTCCTTCATTGAAGACAACGCCCTCAACGCCACCAACCTTGACGTCTGATCGCCCCGACGCGCGTACCCATGTACACCGAAAAGGAAAAGCTTCTCCATTCCAACATCACCGACGTGATGGAACGGGCCTACATCGACTACTCGATGTCGGTCATCATCAGCCGCGCCCTGCCGGATGCCCGGGACGGCCTCAAGCCGGTGCAGCGCCGTATCCTCTACGCCATGTACCGGCAGGGGTTGTTCCACAACCGCAGCTTTGACAAATGCGCGGCCGTGGTAGGGGAGGTTCTTGGCAAGTATCACCCGCACGGGGACGTCTCCGTCTACGACACCCTCGTCCGTATGGCGCAGAACTGGGTCATGCGCGTGCCCCTTGTCGAACCCCAGGGCAACTTCGGGTCCATCGACGGGGATCCCCCGGCCGCCTACCGGTACACGGAATGTCGCCTCACCAACGCCGCCGAGGACCTCATCCGCCAGATCGACGAGAACACCGTCGACTTCGTCCCCAACTACAAGGAGGACACCACCGAACCCGCCGTCCTGCCGGCCGGCCTCCCCAGCCTGCTCATGAACGGCTCCACCGGGATTGCGGTGGGGATGACGACAAATATTCCCCCGCACAACCTCGGCGAGCTGATCGACGGTTGCTGCGCCCTCATCGACCGGCCCTCCATGCCGGCTGAGGATCTCGCGGAGCACATCAAGGGACCGGATTTCCCTACCGGCGGCACCATCATGGGCATGGAGGGAATCCGCAAGTACATGGCCACGGGGCGCGGCATCGTCCGCATGCGCGGGGTCATCCATACCGAAGAGATCAAGCAGGGCAAGGAACAGCTCGTTATCACGGAAATTCCCTATAACGTGAACCGGGCAAACCTCGTCACGCGCATCGCCGACCTCGTCGCCAACAAGGTCATCGAGGGCATCAGCGACCTGCGCGACGAGTCCGACGAAAACACCCGCATCGTCATCGAGCTGAAACGGAGTGAGGCGCCGCGGGTCGTCGTCAACAAGCTTTTCAAGCACACGCCGCTGGAATCCTCCTTCGGCGTCATCCTTCTCGCCCTCGTCGACCGGCGGCCGAAGGAGATGAATATCAAGGAGCTGCTCGAAGTCTATCTCGAGCACCGGCGGGAAGTCATCCGCCGGCGTTCCGAATTCCGCAAGGCCAAGGCGGAAGCGCGCGCCCATATTCTCGAGGGCCTGAAGATCGCCCTCGACAACCTCGATGACTTCGTCCGCATCATCCGCGCCTCCCGTAACCGCGACGAGGCCAAGGTCCGCCTCATGGAGAAGTATCCGCTCTCCGTGAAGCAGACCGACGCCATCCTCGACATGCGCCTGTACCAGCTCACCGGGCTGGAAAGGGAAAAAATCGAAGCGGAATACCTCGAGCTCCTCAAGCTGATCGAGGAATTGCGCGAGATCCTCGAGAACGAGGCCCGGCTCCTCTCCGTCATCAAGGACGAATTGACGGAGCTTAAGGAGAAATACGCCACCCCGCGCCGCACCCAACTGCTCCCCGCCGAGGGGGAATTCCGCATGGAGGACCTCATCGTCAACGAGGGTTGCTGTGTCATTCTCTCGCACAAGGGCTTTATCAAGCGCACCCCCGTGAGCAGCTTCCGCGCGCAGAAGCGCGGCGGCAAGGGGGTCATCGGCGCCGGTGCGCACGACGAGGATTTCGTCGAACGCCTCTTCACCGCGAGCACGCACGACACCATGCTCTTCTTTACGAACAAGGGCCGTGTCTATGTGGAAAAGGTCTTCGACATCCCCGAAGGCACCCGCGTTTCGAAGGGGCGCAGTATAGCGAACGTCCTGCAACTGCAGAAGGACGAATTCATCGCCTCCATGATTCCGATCAAGGAATTCGACGAAACCTACCACCTCGTCATGGCGACACGGAAGGGCATTGTGAAGAAGTCCAATCTTTCCGAGTACCGGAATGCCCGCAAAGGCGGCATCATCGGGATCAACATCGACGAAGGAGACAGCCTTGTCGGGACCAAACTGACCAACGGGGATGACGACCTCTGCATGATCACCCGCAAGGGCATGTCCATCCGCTTCCACGAGACCGATCTCCGCGACCAGGGCCGCGCCACCCGCGGGGTGCGCGGCATCACCCTGAAGGGACCGGACGATTACGTCGTCACCATTGAGGTTGTGAAGGAGAACGAGACCCTCCTTATCGCCGGCCAGAACGGGCAGGGCAAACGCACCGCCTTCGACCAGTACCGCCAGCAGAAGCGCGGCGGCAGCGGCATCATTGCGATGAAGACCAGCGGCGTCGCGGGCGCGCTCAGCGTCAACGAAGAGGATGAAATCATGCTGCTCACCAACAACGGCCAGGCCGTGCGCACGCGTGTCAAGGAGGTCCGCGTCATCGGCCGCACCACTCAGGGGGTGCGCTTGATCAATCTCGGTGAGGATGACAAGCTCATCGGCATCAACCGCATCGTCGAAATCGAAGGCGAGGAAGCCTGACCCTGCTCCCGCCTTCCCAAGGGGACTGGCATGAAAGTCGTAATTGTCGGAGCCGGCGAAGTCGGGCGCCACCTCAGCGAGGTCCTCAGTGACGCTCATCACGAGGTCACGGTGATCGAGAGCGACCCGGAGCGGGCCGACCGCGTCGACGAGGAACACAATGTCCGCGTCATCGAGGGCAGCGGCAGCAGCGCGGAGGTGCTGAAAAACGCCATCGGCGACGGTTGCGATTTCTTCATCGCGCTGACCCGCACCGACGAGATCAATCTCATCGCCTGCTCCCTCGCCCGTGTTCTCGGTGCGCGCATGGTCATCAGCCGCAACCACGACCAGACCTACACCGACACCTCCCATGTCAATTACCCGCTTCACTTCGGGATCGACCTGATGCTGAATCCCGAGGGCCTGTGCGCGGTCGAGCTCGCCAAGTCGATCCGCAACCCCGCCCGCGTCGCGGTGGAAAATTTCGCCCGCGGGCAGATCGAGGCCCAGCGCATCCGCGTCGATGAACGGGCGAAGATCCGCGGCAAGGCGCTCAAGGACTTGAAGCTCCATCCCGAGATCAAGTTCGGCTACTACCAGCGGGCGGACGTGCAGGATGTCCCCGCAGCCGACACCGTCGTGGAAGCGGGCGATATCCTCACCGTCTTCGGGCGCCCGGACGAGCTCTACAAGCTGCGCGGCAAGCTCGATCCCTTCGCCACGACAAAGAACCTCCGCGTGGTGGTTTTCGGCGGCAGCGAAACGGCCGTCGCCCTCCTTCGCCTGCTCAACAACCCGCGCTTCAAGGTGCGGGTCATCGAGCGGAACAAGGAAAAGTGCCGCCGCCTCGCCGAACGCTTTCCCAAGGTCACCTTCATCAACGGCGACGGGACCTCCCTGCGCCTCCTCGAAGAGGAACAGATCGGCGGGGCCGATTACTTCGTCGCCTCCACCAGCGATGACGAACGGAATGTCATGACAAGCATCCAGGCGGCCAAACTGGGCGCCAAACACGTGCAGGCCGTCATCAACAAGAACGATTACGAGGAAATCCTGACCAACCTTCGTTCCGCCCTCGATATTGAAACGATGGTCTCCCCGCGGGTTGTCACGGCCAACGAGGTGCTGCGTTACCTTTCCGAAGATCCCTACATCGAGCTCTTCAACTTTCCGAACCAGGAAGCGCGCATCCTCGAAATCGAGGTTGCCTCCCATTCCCCCTGCGCCGGCAGGCCCCTGCGCGAAATCGACTGGCCGCCGCATGCGGTCGTCGTCGCCCTTCTCCATAAATTCAATGCGAAGGTTCCCGGTGCCGAGGACCGCATCCTCGGCGGCGACCGCGTCGTCGTCATCACGCGGGAAGAGAATATCAGGGATGTCCTTCGCCTCCTCCGCGGCCGCTGAGGGCCGGTTGCCCCGATCCGCTGCGCCCGCGTAACGACCCGTGAATTACCTGATCCTCTTTCGTCTCCAGAGCGTCATCCTCGGCGCCATGGCCGGGGCCTTCGCCCTCTGTCTCGGGGTCGCGGTCCTGTACGATGGAAGCAACCGCACGGACTTCTCCGTGCAGGGGTTCGCCCTCTGTTTCCTTGTCGCGGCCACCCTTTCCTTCGGTTGCCACCTTTTCAGCCGCGGCGGGGACAACCGCCTCTTCCGCAAGGAAGCCATGGCCACCATCGGCACCGGCTGGCTTGTTGCTAGCCTCCTCGGCGCCCTGCCCTACCTGCTCATTCTCCCCGAAGTGGGGCCCGCCGCGGCGTTCTTCGAATCCGCCTCCGGACTCACCACCACCGGAGCCTCGGTCCTGAGCCATCTGGAAGACCTTCCCCACAGCATTCACTTCTGGCGGGGCTTGAGCCAGTGGATGGGCGGTCTCGGGGTGGTCGTCTTTTTCGTCGCGGTCCTCTCCTTTGTCGGCGCGGGAGCGAAAGTGCTCTTTTCGCGGGAATCCTCCGCGGAAGCAGCGGACCTGAACACCCCCCGGGTACAGAAGGGCGTGGGACGGCTGGTTCTGCTGTACCTTGTTCTTTCCGCGCTCTGTTTCGGCAGCTACCTCCTCTGCGGACTCGATACCTTCGATGCCGTCGTGCACATGTTCACCACGCTCAGCACGGGCGGTTTCAGCACCCGTTCGACCAGCATCGCCGCTTTTGCCAATCCCGCCCTCGAGTGGACGGCCATTCTTTTCATGGTCATCGGGGGAACGAGTTTCCTCATCCTCATTCGCGCCTGCCAGCGCGACTGGCAGGCAGTCCGCTCCTCCAGCGAAGTGAAGACCTACCTTCTCCTCCTCGGCCTCTTCAGCGCGGCGATTTTCCTGTTTCTTCTCCTCGACGACCGGGCGCCGCCGGCCTCCCTTGTGGAGACGATCCGCACCGCCCTTTTTCAGGTGGTTTCGATCATGACGACCACAGGGTACGCCACCGCCGACTTTGACCAGTGGTTGCCGGTGACGCAGGTCCTTCTTCTCGTAATGATGTTCATCGGCGGCTGCTCGGGCTCGACCGCCGGCGGGACCAAAGTGATCCGGCTCCTCGTTGCCCTCCGCCTGGCCGGCCTCCACATTGAAAAATCCTATCGCTCACGCGTTCTGCGTCCGGTGGAGCTGAACGGTCGCCACCTTTCCCTCGAGGAACAGGAGAACGTGGCCGTCTACATTGTCCTGCTGCTGCTCGTCATGATCGCGGGCACCCTGTTGGTGGCGCTGATCGAGCCGGGCATGAGCTTCCGGGGACTGCTTTCCACGGTCCCCGCCTGTGTCTTCAACATCGGCCCCGGTTTGGGGGAGATCGGGCCGGGCGGAAATTTCGCCAGCCTCCACGCCCACACGCAAGCGCTTCTGGCGCTCCTCATGATTCTCGGCCG
>JAAAOD010000008.1 GCA_009908535.1 Verrucomicrobiota bacterium | reverse complement strand
TACCTTCAACGGCGGTTACCTGTGTGCGTCGTTCGGGGAACTTTCCGTCAAGGAGCGCCTCGTCATCGCCAATGCGGCGACCGCTTTCTTTGTCACCCATGCCACCCCGCCGACACGGGAGGAACTGATCGCGCAGATCGGAATGGCCCGGGACGCGTAAATCTTGCGCGGTGCGGGCGGGATCGACAAGAAAAGGGGAATGGATTACGACCGGAAACAGGTGGAGCGGATCGTGCGGGAGGTGCTGTCCCAATCGAAGGAAGGAGAGCCGGATCCGCGGACGGGGAGAGCCGCTAAGACCGGCCGGGCCGCTGTCCTGACAGCGCCACGACAACTGGAAATGCGCAGCTTTCCCCTGCGGCCGATTCGTCCGGATGAAATCCTTGTCCGCGTCGAGGCCTGCGGGGTTTGCGGCACGGACATCCATTGTTATCAGTCCGATCCCTTCGGTCTCGCTCCGGTGGTCCTCGGCCACGAGGGAACCGGGATCGTTATGGAGGTCGGCGGCGAGGTCGGTAACGACAATGTCGGCAAGCCCGTGCGGGTGGGCGATCAGATCGTAACCAGTATCCTCGATACCTCCGAGGAATGCATGGTTGCCAAGTACAACCCCGCGAAAGCCAACCTCTGCGACGATCTCAAAGTCTACGGACTGCTTCCCGACGAGCCGGATCATCACTTCAACGGCTACTTCGGCGAGTACCTGATCATCCGCCCGGGGTCCTCCTTTTTCGTCGTGAACGAGATGAGCGTCGACTTGCGTTGTCTCATCGAACCGGCGGCGGTTGTCTGCCACGCCCTCGAGCGCGCGCGCAGCTGCGGCAACAATCGCCTGAACTTCCGCTCACGGGTCGTCGTCCAGGGCTGCGGCCCGATCGGACTGCTGATGGTCGCGGTGCTCCGGACCGCCGGTGTCAACAACATCATCGCCCTCGATGGCAATCCGGAACGCCTCGCCCTCGCGCGCCGTATGGGTGCGGACGAGATCCTCAACTACAAGGAGTTCTCCGGTATCGACGAAATCGCCGAAACGGTGCGGGGCCTCACGAAGGGCCTCGGCGCCCATTGGGGTTTCCAGGTCACCGGCGTGCCGGCCGCCCATGCCAACCTTTACCGGATGATCCGCCGCGGCGGTGGAATTTGCGAAGTGGGTCACTTCGTGGATGGCGGCGAATGCAGCATCAACCCGCACCGCGACATTTGTGCCAAGGAAATTTCCCTTGTCGGGAGCTGGGTGTACAACAGCTTCGAATACCCCGGGGCGTACCACTTTCTCCAGCGCGCGGAACGGATCGGCCTCCCCGTGACGGATATCATCACCCACCGCTTCAAGCTCGACGAAATCCAGCAGGCCTTCGAGACCAACCTCCGTCAGGAGGGCATCAAGGTTCTCGTGGAGGCCGGGTGAAGAGACCTGATTCCGCCATGCCCGAGAAGGAGATCACCCCCGCCGAGGAATTCGAACGGCAGCGCGTACCGGACTCTGCGCTGAAGGGTCCCGGTAAGTTCTGGGGTATGTACGCGGGGGAGCACACCGCCGGGACCGAGTTCATGATCGGTCCCTTGTTTCTCGCGGCGGGCGCGAGTATCCAGGACCTTCTGCTCGGGCTGCTGCTGGGCAACCTCCTCGCGGTGCTGACCTGGCGTTTCCTTGTCACGCCGATCGCGATGCGGAAGCGGCTGACCCTTTACTATCAGCTTGAGCGCATCGCCGGCGGCGGGGCGGTGAAACTCTACAACTTCGTCAACGGCGTCCTCTTCTGTTTTCTTGCCGGGGCGATGATCACGGTGTCGGCGACGGCGGTCGGGGTGCCTTTCGGGGTCGGATTCGATGTGCCGGAACCGGTCTTCGGGCTCGGAGGGGCCGGATTCACGGTAACGGTGCTGATCGTCGGCTCGATCATCGCGGTGATCGCCGCCCGGGGCTATGAGAGCGTGGCCCGGGTGGCGAATATCGCCGCGCCCTGGATGATTGTCGTGTTCGCGGCCTGCGGACTCGTCGCGTACACACAGATGCGGAGCGGCAATTTCACATGGGACGATGCCATCGCCTTCATTCAGGAGAAGAACGGCGCGCAGCAGTTCGGGTTCTGGCAGATTGTGGTCTTTGCGTGGTTGTGCAACGGGGCCATGCATTTCGGAATGGCCGACCTGTCCATTTTTCGGTTCGCCCGTGATAAGTCGTCGGGCTGGGCGCCGGCGATCGGCATGTTTCTCGGCCACTATGTCGCCTGGATCTGCGCGGCCCTCCTGCTGGCGGCCATGATCCGCGTGGATCCGGCCGCCACCCTGAACAGCGAGGACAAGGTCATCGCCAACCCGGGAATGCTCGCGTGGCAGGCGATCGGCTGGGCCGGGATCGTCTGCGTCATCATCGCGGGCTGGACCACGGCGAACCCGACCATTTACCGTGCGGGCCTCGCTTTCCAGGGGCTTTTTCCGCGTTCAAAGCGGGTCGCCATGACCCTCCTTGCCGGCCTTGTCGCGACGGTCGCGGGCGCCTTCCCGAACCTGTCCGGGAAGCTGCTCGACTTTGTCGGCACCTACGGGACCGTGCTCGGTCCCATGGGCGCGGTGATCTTCGTCGATTTCTGGCTGATGAAGCGCTTCGGCCTGCGGGAGGAGTATGCCCGCGCCACGAAATCCTCCTTCCATATGGCGGTGCTCCTCGCCTGGCTGCTGCCGGTCGCCGTCGGTCTTTATCTCATCTTTGCCGTCGGCATCTTCGCCGCCTATCTCGTCGTCCCCTGCTGGATCGCCTGCGGTGTCCTATATCTCGGTCTCAGCAAACTCACCCAGAAAGCGGCCTGATCCATGAACCTCTGGAAAGCCATCGCCCTTCTCGGCCTCGCCGCAACCGCTTTCGGCCCGGTCCTGACCTTTGCCGGCGTCCTCGATGTAGCGGCGAACAAGCACGTTCTGCTCGCGGGCATGATCCTCTGGTTCCTTGGCGCCCCGCCGTGGTTGTCCGGTCGCAAGTTCCGGCCCGGCGGGTAGGGGCGGGGCCAACGTCTCACGATTTCGGCTACGGGCCAAAGTCCCACAACCTCGGCTATTTGTCGGTCGCGGGCGTTGTGTCCGGCTGAAGGCCGTACTCCCCTGACACCAGTTGCATGTGGCAGATCACCGCACCGGCAGGAAAGGTTGTGCGGATCGAATTTCTTGAGCTCGAAACGGAATTTCGCGTCGACAAGGTTTATTTCTTCAACGGTCGCGGAACCCATGAACCGATCATGGCTGTTTACACCGGGTCTGAGGTCCCCGCACCGCTGACGACGTGGAGCCACGAGGTCCTGGTCTGGTTTGTCACGGAGGGGCGCCTGCAGAGGCAGGGCTGGGAATTCGCCTTTACCTTCGTCGATCCGCAGCCGGCGGCGGCCTCCTCATCGCCACCGCCCTGAATCGGTTTGCCGTTCCCGCAGGGGACGTGCAAACTGCTGTCTCCATGAAATCCTTCGCCCCCTTGGACGACCCTGCTTCGGTCCATTCGATCCTCTCCCGGATATCCTTTCTCGGCGGCCTTTCCGAAGAACAGCTGGCGGTCATCATGGGACTGCTTGAATGCGGCGGCTTCGCCAAGGGGGAAATGATCGCCCGGCGGGGGGAGGAACCCACGCACATCTTCATCATCGCCTCCGGCCGCGTCGACCTGCTCATTGAGGACGGCGAGCACTCCGTGGCGAAACGAACCTTCGAGGTGGGGGACTGTTTCGGGGAGGCGGCGCTCCTGTCCCTCGTCAATAACACCGCCTCCTTTGTCGCGGCCGAGGACAGTTCCCTCATCGCCTTTTCCCGCCAATCGCTGAACCGCCTGCACCGGGAGAATCCCGACCTCTTTTGCCGCCTCATCCTCAACCTCGCCCGCGACCTCGCGCGCAAGCTGCAGTACACGGACGAAATTCTTCTGCGGCATTGAGCCCGGAGGGTGGCGGCCTCAGCCGAACAGCGGCGGGAAGCGCTGCGCCCGGCCGGGGTCGTCCTCGGTCTTGTTGAAGCTGGGGACCAGGGCGGTCTCCATCCACTCCGTCGGATAACCGTGTTTGTGGGGCAGCTTGTCCTTGAGTTTCCGATACGCCTCGTCGGGCAGATCCCATGCGCCGGCCTCGATGGAATCGGAAAGCTGCTCGGCTGAACGGGCCCCGGCGATGACGGAGGTCACCGCCTTGTCCTTGAGAAGCCAGGCGAGGGCCACCGTGGTCGGTGACTTGCCGGTTTCCTTCGCGATTGCGCAGAGCAGCTCGACAAGGTCCATCGCTTCATCGAACACGTAGCGGTCCCGCAGGTTCGTCATCGCCGAGAAGCGGTCGCTTTTGAAGACTTCCTCGCGGTCGCGGTACTTCCCCGTGAGCAGGCCGGCCGCCAGCGGACTCCAGCAGAGGACGCCCATTCCCTGGTCGACGCAGGCGGGAAGGATTTCCGTTTCGATGTCGCGGCGGACGAGGTTGTACAGGTACTGGCCGGATATGAACTTCGTGAAGCCGCCGATCTCCGCGGCGGCGTTCGCCTTGACGATCTGCCATGCGTACAGGTTGGAGCAGCCCGCGTAACGGATCTTCCCGGCGCTCACAAGGTCGTCCAGGGCCCGCATGGTTTCCTCGACCGGGGTGTAGGGATCCGGACCGTGGATCTGGTACAGGTCCATGTAATCGAGCCCCATCCGTCGCAGCGAGGCTTCGCAGGCCTCCACGATGTGCTTGCGGGAGAGCCCGCGCCCGTTCGGGGTGTCATCCACCGGGAACCAGCACTTCGAGGCGATCACCAGGCGGGTCAGGTCCTTCCCCTTGAGCGCTTTGCCGAGAATGACCTCCGATTCGCCCTTCGTGTACAGGTCGGCGGTGTCGATGAAGGTGCCCCCGGCATCGATGAACGCGTCCACGATCGATTGCGAGGTCGCGAGGTCGCAGCCCCACGCTTCGTTGCCGAAGGTCATCGTTCCCAGGCACAAGCGGGAGACGGCAAGGCCGGAATTCCCTAAGTAGCGGTATTTCATGGAACCAGTTAAGGATAAGGAACCGTTCTTCACAAACCTGAATCGGCGGGGGGTCCCCGGCGCTACTCCGCATCGCAGGGCCACGCCCGTTAGCACATTGACGTAGACTACTTTTTCATGCATGGTTTCATGCATGGCAACGAAGACAATCACCCTGGAATTGGACGCCTACGAGCGTTTGAAGCAGGCCAAGCGGGGAAAGGAGTCATTTTCTGCGGTAGTGCGCCGGGCACGGTTCGATGACGAATCCTCAAGCGGGGCTTCCATTCTGGAGGCGACTGCGGGGCTTTACGAGGCGGGCAAGGGGGTTCCGGCGAAAACCATCCAATATTGGGATGAAGCGGTACGGCGTTCGGAGGCATCGGCGCGGATATCGCCCAGTGCCTGGGAGGGATGAAGCTGCTCGACACCAGTTTTCTGATCGACCTCCAGCGGGAATTCCACTGCAGGCGCCCGGGGCGGGCCACGGCCTTTCTGAATGCCAACGCGGAGGTCGTCTTCAAGATTTCCGTGATCTCCGTCACGGAGTTTCTGGAGGGCTTCGCGAGGGTGGACGATGGGGAAGCCCTGCTGGCGGCCTACGCGCGGCTGGAGGTGACCGGTCGGGTGGCCCGGCAAGCCGCGATTCTGCGGCGCCGGCTTCGACAGGAAGGGCGTCTGATCGGGGATTTCGATATCCTTATCGCCGCGACGGCCGTCGCGGAGGGGCTGCCCCTTGTCACGGACGATCTTGATCATTTCCGCCGGATTCCCGAGGTGACCCTCGTCGCGTATTGAGCGAAGCGGTGGTAGGCGGTCGGGGACTCGAACCCCGGGCCAAGAGATTAAAAGTCTCCTGCTCTACCAACTGAGCTAACCGCCCGCACGGGGGATGGGCTCGGGGCCCATCGCAAAAGGAAAATCCGAAAAGCGGGCGCGGGGGAAGGCAAGAAAAAATGGGGGCTCTTCAGGCTTTCCCGTTGCGATAGGCGAGGGGGGAGGTCTGGTAGGCGGCGCGGAAGGAGCGGTGGAACTGGGAAATGGACTGGAAGCCGGTCTCATGGGCGATGTCGGTGACGCTGCGTTCGGTCTGGCGGAGGAGTTCGGTGGCGTGCTCGAGGCGGAAGCGGGTGACGTATTCGTTGTAGGAGAGGCCGGTGGACTGGTGGAAGATCCGCGAGAGGTGTTCGGCGCTGACCCGGCAGGCGGCGGCGGTTTCGGAAAGACGGACCTTGCCGGAGAGGGCGTGGGCGCGGATGTAGCGGCAGGCGCGGGCGACGGAGGCGGGCAGCTGTTCGTCGTGGTGGTCGCCCTGTTCGGCGAGGAGGTGGGCGAAGTTTTCCGCTGCGAGGACGAGCATGCGGCGCACGGCCCGGAGTTTTTCCGGCGCGGCGGAGGGCGAGCGCCGGTACTGCGCCACGAGTTCGTCGGGATCGGACCGGAGGCGGTCCTTCGCGGCGAGGTGCCGGATCCGGTTCTCCATCCCGGAGCGGGGTTCGGCGTCGCGGAAGCCGCGGCAGATCAGGTAGCCGATGCGCACGCCGTGGACATCGACGGCCACCGCGATCTCGTAGAGGCCGAGGTCGCAGCGGCTGCAATGGCCCTCCGTCCCGCAGCGGGCGAGGAGCTGCTGCCGCTGTTGCAGGCAGAGGGCGCGCCCCCGTTCGTCGCCCTCGAGGCAGCGGCACAGGACGGGCGCCCGTCCGCTCTCTTCGCTTCCCCAGCTGTCGGCGAGTTCCACCCGCAGTCCCGTCAGGGCCGCGAAGTCCTCCCGGAATTCCGCCCAGCGGGCGTGCCGGCGAAGCCGTTCGCTGGCGGCGACGCGCATGACGACGGAGCAGATGCTGCGGGTGGCTTCGCTTCTGGACGAGGCCGGGTTCGCCGCGCTGGAGACCTGGGGCGGGGCGACGATCGACGCCTGCCTGCGCTTTCTGGCGGAGAACCCCTTCGACCGCCTGCGGAGCCTGAAGGAAGCGGCCCCGAAAACGCCGCAGATGATGCTGCTGCGGGGCCGCAACATCGTCCAGTACACGGCCTTCCCCGAGGACGTGGTGGACGCCTTCGTCCGCTGCTCCAAGGAGGCCGGCTGCGACATTTTCCGCATTTTCGACGCCCTCAACGACCCGGACAACGTCCGGCCCGCCGTGGCGGCGGTCCTGCGCGCGGGCGGGCACGTGCGCGGGGAGATCTGTTACACCCTCAGTCCGGTGCACACCGTGGAACGCTTCCTCGAGTTCGGGGAACAGCTGGCGGAGATGGGCTCGCATTCCCTCGCCCTGAAGGACATGTCGGGCATTCTCGCGCCCGGGATCTGCTCCGCGCTGGTCAAGGGCCTGACGGAGCGGACGGGACTGCCGGTGGCCGTGCACAGCCACGACACCGCCGGCCTCGCCCTCGCCACCTATTATGCCGCCGCGGACGCCGGCGCGGCCTCGGTGGACATTTCCCTGCCGCCGCTGGCCAACGGCTGCGCGCAGCCGGACCTGACACGCATGATGACGGTCATGGAGAATCATCCCCGCTGTCCGGAGACCATTGATCCGGAACTGATCGCGCGGATCGAGGAAAAGGTGCAGGAAATCTACGGCGAGCTGAAGCCGTACATGGACACGGCGAACGAGAAGACCGATTCCCGTGTATTGAAATCGCAGATACCGGGCGGGATGCTGAGCAATTTCCGTTACCAGCTGAAGGAGCTGGGCATGGCGGACAAGATGGACGAGGTGGTGAACGAGATCTCCGTGGTACGCGAGGCCCTCGGCTGGATCCCGCTCGTGACCCCGACCTCGCAGATCGTGGGCACGCAGGCGATGCTGAACGTGAAATTCGGGCGCTGGGAACGCCTCGCCCCGGCGGCGGTGGACATCGCCCTCGGCAAATACGGGCGCACTCCGGGACCGATCGACGACAACGTCCGCGCGATGTCGGAAAAGCAGGACGGGGCCATGCCCAAGAAGGTCGAGGAAGCCGCCGAGGGTGGACGCATGGAGGAACTGCGCAAGGAGGTTTCCGCGAAGGGCCTTCCCGCCACCGAAGAGTGTTGCGTCCTGTACGCCATGTTCCCCGACCAGACGAAGGCCTGGTACAGCGGCGAGGCCAAAGCGGCCGAACCGCCGGTGGCACCGGCGCCCTCCGGGGACAACGTGCGCACCTTCCGCCTCAGCGTCGCCGGCAAAACCGCCGAGGCCACCGTGGAGGAACTGGCATGACCGACTAC
>JAAAOD010000208.1 GCA_009908535.1 Verrucomicrobiota bacterium | reverse complement strand
GTGGTGCCGCAGGACCGGCAGAAGATCCTCCACCGCTTCCTCCACCAGCTTCGGGCGCTGCAGGTCCACCGTCCCCGCCGCAAGCTCCTGGCTGAGGGCAAGCCGCAGTTCCATGATGCCCCTGCCGCGGCTTGCTTCGCAGGGAATCACCTTCACCCCCAGCCGGCGCTCCAGCTGCTGCGCGTCGATCTTCACTCCCCGCCGCTCCGCCACGTCCATCATGTTCAGGGCCACCACCGTGGGAAGCCCCAGCTCGATGACCTGCGTGGCAAGATACAGGTTCCGCTCGAGGTTGCTCGCGTCCACGCAACAGATCACCGCCGTCGGGTCCGGTAGGACCGTCGTCCGCCCCAGCAGCGCTTCCACGAGAATCTCCTCGTCCGGGCTGCGCGCGTTCAGACTGTAGCTTCCCGGCAGGTCGAGCACGCGCAACTGCTTCCCGTGCTGTGTCCACGCAATCCCCTCCTTCCATTCCACCGTTACCCCGGGGTAATTTCCGACTTTCTGCCGCAGCCCCGTCAGGGCGTTGAACAGCGTCGTCTTTCCCGAGTTCGGATTGCCGACAAGGGCGATGAATGGCGCGTCCTCGGCCACCGTCTATGCTACCGCAATGCCGATACACGCCGCCTCTTCCTGACGCAGCGAAAGCTGGAATCCCCGAACCTCCACCTGCATCGGATCCCCCAGCGGCGCACGGCGGATAAAACGGACTTCCGTGCCCGGCAGCAGGCCCATCTCCATCAGGCGGAATTTACATCCGGGTTCCCCCGTGAAGGCCCGTACTTCCCCACGCTGCCCCGGCTTCATGTCCTTCAGTGTTACCAGTCCGTCCATTCCACCCCACCTTGGGACGCCCTCCCCCCGACGTCAACATGAATGAGACTCAATTTCAGGTAGGGCGTCAGCGCTCAAGGATCTCGACTTCGTAGCCATCCGGATCGGTCAGAAAAGCCATCCTGTTCCCTCCGGAGGTGAATTTCTCCTTCCAGTTTTCCGGCCAGATTTCGAAGCCGCCGTCTTCCAGTTCCTGGCAGTAGGCGACGAGATCCTCGACCCCGATGCAGATATGCATGAGGTCCTCGGGAAACTCGACTTTGTAATCGGGAGAATAGGTCAATTCCAGCATATGATCATTCCCCGGAAGCTCCAGGTGCACGATCTGGTTGCCGGCAGGGCTTTTGTCGTTGCGTTTGTGCACGCGAAAACCGCAGGCTCTGCCGTACCAGTCGACGGAACGGTCAAGGTCACTCACGCGAATGCGGGTATGGAGGAATCGTATAGCCATGGCCGCAAGCATAGCGACCGTTGCCCGAGGCGCAAGGACAGCGGCCTACATCATTCCCGATTTTTCCACCGCACTGCGCAGCTCTTCCTGGAATTTCTGCACATCTTCCTGCGTTGGCTGATAGCCGGGCTGACTCGGATTGAGCGCGAGGCGCCCCATCTGGTCTAAATGCCACTGAGCGGTGACACCGTCGCTGAAGGTCACCTGCCCGCTGACAAGGGAATCCGGGCGGGCGACCTTGTCGAGGGAGACGGAGACCTTGCCCGTGGGAGGTTCAGAGGCGCCGGAGACATCAGCGGCGGCGGGGTCATGAAAGACGGGCGCAGGGGAGGCTACCTCGAGATCGAGATCATCGACGAGGAAGCGCACATCCATGTAGGTCATCCGGACCGAGAACTCTTCTTCAAGGCGCTTCTGCACATCGGCCAGACTGAGGCCGTCGCGCACCCAGCCGGCTACGACAGCTTTTTGATCGTCGGTTAACTCCATAAAGGCGCAGCCTAGGGCAGGATGCGGCGGAAGCAATGCGAATGCCGCCAAAAATGGCTTCCGGCGGCGCTACCGCTGGCTGCCGCGCAACTGCCGGGAAAGGTAGTCGATATTCTGGCGGGACTTCTCCTCCTGTTCCATGATCGCCTCGACGGTTTTGACCGCATGAATGACGGTGCCGTGGTCGCGTCCACCAAAGGCCTCCCCGATTTCCTTGAGGGGATGGGTGGTGAGGAGCCGGCTGAGGTACATCGCCACCTGCCGCGGAAAGGCGATATGCCCGGGACGGCGGCGGCTCTGCATGTCGCTCACGCGGAGATCATAAAACTCGGCCACTTTGCGCTGGATGCGGTCAATCGTCACCTGCTGCTGGATTTCCTCCTGCAGGATGTCCTGCACCAGCTCTTCCGCTTTACGTACGGAAAGGCTCTCCCGGCAGAGCCGGGAGTAGGTCCCCACCTTGATGAGCGCGCCTTCGAGGCGGCGGACATTGCGCGTAATGCGGCTGGCAAGGAACTGCAGCACTTCCTCGGTCAGCATGTCGCAGCCCATGGACTGGGCCTTCTTTTTCAGGATGGCCGTCCGTGTCTCGAGATCGGGAGGCTGGATATCGGTGACCATTCCCCACTGGAAACGGCTGACGAGACGGCTTTCCAGTTTGGCGATCTCGCTGGCGGGACGGTCACTCGTCAGACAAAGCTGCCGCTGGGACTCGAAGAGCTCGTTAAAGGTGTGGAAAAACTCTTCCTGGGTCCGCTCCTTGCCCTCCAGAAACTGGATATCATCAATGAGGAGGACATCCACTTTGCGGAAAAAGCGACGGAAAGAATCGAGCGAGGCTTCCCGAATGGCACGGAGAAACTTGTTCGTAAACCGTTCGCAGGAAATATAGACGACCTTGGCCTCGGGATCACTCGACTGGATGGTATGGGCGATGGCGTGCATGAGGTGGGTCTTCCCGAGCCCCGTCTCCCCGTACATGAAAAGAGGGTTGAAGGCGCTTCCCGGGCCACCCGCCACCGCCGTGGCCGCCGCGTGGGCAAGCTGGTTGCTGGGGCCGACGATGAAATTGTTGAAGGTGTTGCGCGGATTCAGGTGAACCTTGCGCCGTTGTGCCGCCCGGCTCCGGGACGAAACCGGTTCCTCCCCTGTCCGCGCAGCGGGCTCCGCATTGCCACTGTTCGCGGGAAGGGTGCTTGCCTCCCCGTCCTCGCTCGGCCCAAGCCCGGTCGTGATCCGGACCATGATTTCCTCCCCCGCCGTGGCTGTCGCCTTCTCCCGGATCAGGTCGAGGTAGTTGTCTTCCAGCCAGATGCGGGAGAACTCGTTCGAGGTCCGCAATTCAAGAATTCCCGTCTCTTCCGCATTCGCCTGAATCGGGCTGAACCAATTGTCAAAAACCTCCCTGGAAAGGCTTCCGCGGAAGTCTTCCAGCAACGCAGGCCACAGGTTATGTGTTACGCTCGCTTTCCCCATTTCCTCGCCACCGCCGCTGATTATTCACACGCGTCGGGAACGGCGGCAAAAAGGGCCGGCCGATCGTCAAACCCGACAATAAACCGTTGCTTATCAACGGGCTGATAATGTGGCAAGAGGAGGGAGGTCGTGGCGGGAAAGTGGAGATCTGATTTCATAAGTAGTTGGAATAAAGTGGTTAATGAAATTCATAAGGCGGAAAGTCACTGGGCGTCCGAGGAAGGGACGCAGGCTGCGAACCGGAGAAGGTCCTCTGTAAGAACACCTGTGGGCGGGAGCATTTCCGGGGGAGGAATTCTTTTCAAGCCCTACTTCTCCACAACTTGTTCACACAGCTTCTGGCGATAACTTCTGTCACAAAACGATTGCATCTTGGAAACGACGCGTCCGCAGAGGCTGCGCGACCGGCAAAAGGCCCCTCGGGAAGGCAATTCAGGAGCTTTGCCCGGCCATGAAAGCAATGAGGCGGTCGTTGAATTCCTTAGCGGAATCATGGCCGAGGTCCTTGAGCGCCTGAATCATAGCGGCCACCTCGACGAGGCGGGCAAGGTCACGTCCGGGGCGCACCGGAAGGATGATGTGGGGGACGCGGATCCCCAGAATCTCATAAAACTCCTGTTCGAGGCCGGTTCTTTCCTCATCCATCCCTTCCCGCCAGGCTTGGAAAGTGATGACGAGATCGACGGACTTGTGCAGGCGAACACAGCGTATGCCGAAGAGCTCGTTGACGTTGATGATCCCGAGGCCACGGCATTCCATGTAGCCGCGGTTGAGATCGCTGCTGCGACCGTCGAGATCATGCTCGTTTTCGAGGGTGATATAGACGAGGTCGTCGGCGACGAGGCTGTGCCCGCGCTCGATGAGGGCGAGGGCGCACTCGCTTTTCCCGACGCCGCTTTCCCCGCGGATGAGCGTGCCGATGCCGCGCACATCCATGAGGGTGCCGTGTTCGGAAACGCGGGGAGCAAACAGTTTCTCGAGGATGAGGGTCGTCGCGATGGAAAAATCCTTCGTCGTCAGGGTGGTCCGGAAAAGGGGGGTCCCGCTTTCCTCCGCGAGGCGCTGCATGGCCGGGGTGGGGAGAAGATTGCGGGAAACGACGATGCAGGGCACGTGCCGGTCGACCATCTGGCGCATGATCTCCAGCTGCTTGCTGGCGGGCAGTTCCCGGATGTAGGCCATTTCCCCGGCCCCGAAGAGCTGGAGCCGCTTATGGGCGAAGTTCCGGAAAAATCCGGTTAGGGCGAGGGCGGGCCGGTTGATCGATTTGTCCCGGATGGACCGGTTCAGGCCACGTTCCCCGCAGACGAGGGAAAGCTTCAGTTCCTCCTGCCCGTGCTTGAGGAAGGATTTGAGGGAAACGCTATCGATGAGGCGAGGTTGGGCGCGGAGCGGCATCAGCGGACGGATCTTTGCTTAGGGTTGGCTTCGCTTAAAGGGCAAAATCCTCCCCGAGGTAAAATTGCCGGCTTTTCTCGTTGTGAATGAGGCTGTCGCTGTCCCCCTCGGCGAGGACCCTTCCCTCGTGGAGCAGGTAGGCGCGGTCCACAATCCGCAGGGTTTCGCGGACATTGTGATCGGTAATGAGCACGCCGATACCGCGGGAACGCATCTGCAGGACAATTTTCTGCACCTCGCTCACGCTGATCGGATCGACCCCGCTGAAGGGCTCATCCATGAGGAGGAAGCGGGGACGCGTGAGAAGGGCGCGCGCAATTTCGAGGCGGCGGCGCTCGCCCCCGCTGAGGGTGAAGGCTTTCTGCGGCAAAACCTCCCCGAGGCCCAGCTCCTCGACAAGTTCTTCCACGCGCTGCCGGCGCTCCGTTTTTCTGAGGGGAAGGGTCTGGGCGATGGTGTGGAGATTCTCCGCCACCGTGAGTTTGCGAAAGACGGAAGGCTCCTGCGGAAGGTAGCCGATCCCGAGACGGGCGCGCCGGTGCATGGGCCACGCCCGGATCGACTTTTCGTCGAAGGTCACATCACCTTCGGTGGCCGGGATGAGGCCGACCATGATGTAGAAGGAGGTCGTCTTTCCGGCGCCGTTGGGGCCGAGAAGGCCGACGATTTCCCCTCCCCGTACGGTGAGGTCGACACCGCGGACCACGGTGCGCTTCCCGAAACGCTTGACGAGACCGCGCGTGGCAAGGAGATGAGGCTCGGCTTCCGCTTCCTTACTCATCCTCTTCCTCGGGCTGGGCTCCTTCCGTCCCGGAGGCATCGGACTGGAGGCGCTCGTCGAGGTCGACCTCCTTTTCGGTCTGGTCAAAGCCGAGATCGGGCATGGCTCCGAGGCGGACCACGGAACGGCTCGGTTTTTCAGGGGGAGCATCCGGGTCGGGGATCGACTCGAAGCGTTTCTCCCCGCGGTGGAGGACAAACCGGTAGCCCGTCACTTCCGTATCCCCGTCGGTAACCCGGGGGTTTTCCGCGAGGGTCACCGTGCCGGCGCGGGGATCCACCTTCGCGAGGCCGGCGTAGGCGCTGCGCCCGGCCTGGTGAATCTCGACCTCGCCCCGGGCAATGATTTCCTCGATGGCGCCGATCTCCCCGACGCCTTCGCCCTTTGCCCCTTCCCGGGCCGCGACAACGGTGAGCCGCTCGCAGGCGAGCTGCAGGTTGGTCCCCTCGACGCGTACCCGTCCCTCGAAATAGAAGAAGTTTTTCCCTTCCGTGCCCTGCATCTCCAGCCGGTCACTCGTGATCACCGTCTTTTCCGGAACCCTCTCCTGTGCAACAACTCCGTGACAAAGGAGCAGGATTCCGAGAATCATCCGAAGGGAAACCGCCCGCTGCCTGCTTTGTCGCCGTTGCATCAGTCGAGGATGTTCACCGCTCCGGCAAAGGAAACGCGGACGGATTCCCTGACAACGATTTTTTCTTCTTCCCCGAACCAGGTCCAGTTGCGTCCGGAGATCTCGTAGTTCGGCCCGTCCACGAAAAGGGAGGAATCCCCCTCGGCCCGGGTCGCCGCGAAGTTGATGTCCGCCCTTGGACTGCGGATGAGCATTTCCCGGAGCATGGCTTCATCGGCGGAAAAGACAGCCAGCTCCAGTCCTTCGACAAGGGCTTTCTCCTCGCCCCTGTAATGGCCGCGGAGGCCCCGCAGCTCCCAGCTTTTGTAGCCGTTTTCCGCAAAAACCGGCAAGCGGAAGTCCTCGATGGGGGCATCCGGCATCATGCGACCACTCCCGGAGGCCGGCAGCAGCAGGGCCAGAACGAGGGCGATGGGGGTCGGCGGAATCAGGCCGGCCGGCTTCATCAGCGGATCCAGGCCATGACCGTCTGCACGAGCTTGTCGATCCCCGGCGCAACCTCCGCGGGACCCTGTCCCAACATGTAGGCCGGCGTGGAAACGACGCGGCGCTCCGGATCTTCGTGGATCTCATCCACCGCGCACTTCACATGCCGGGCCCCGCAGGATTCGATGGCGGAGGCGGTTTCGTCGTCCGTGCCGATGGTCACCTCGACCCCCTCCCCGCCCAGCACCTGTGCGGCGATGGCGGGGGTGATGCAGATAAAGCCGATCGGTTTGCGCGCGCCATGCACCTCCTCAATCAACTTGCGGACCCCCGGATCCACTTCCCCGTCCGGTCCGTCGACGGCAAAGCGGCTGAGGTTCTTCGCCGCCCCGAAACCGCCCGGCAGCACGAGCGCGTCAAGGTCATCGGCGGAGGCCGCGGCGACATCCTCGATGTTGCCACGGACAATACGGGCCGATTCCACGAGGACGTTCCGCTTTTCCCCGGTTTCCTCACCGGTAAGGTGGTTGATGACGTGCAGCTGCTCCTTGTCCGGCGCCATACATACCGGTTCCGCACCCGCCTTTTCAAGGGCGAGCAGGGTGAGGACGGACTCCGTCACCTCGGAACCATCATAGACACCGCATCCAGCCAGAATAACCCCAATTTTCGGTTTCATGTTCTTTCAGTTTCCTCCTTTCCCGGGGCGATGCAACCTTCTCAGCTCACCGCCTCCTCGATTTTTGTTTTCACTTCGTCGGTCAGCAGGGGAAGGACCTCCAGCGCGCCGACATTCTCTTCCAGCTGCTCCTTGCGGGAGGCCCCGAGAATCACCGTGCTGACATTCGGATTGGTCAGGCACCAGGCGAGGGACAGGCGCGGCAGGGTCACCCCCAGCTCATCGGCAATCGCCGCGAGGGCGCGGATCTTCTTTACCTGCGCCTGCCAGGCGGCGGGATCCTCCTCCATCTGACGCCGCCACCATTGCATGGAGGCATGGGCAGCGCGGCTGTCCTTCGGAATGCCCTCGTTATACTTGCCGGTCAGGCGCCCCCCGGCGAGCGGTGACCAGACCGTCGTTCCGAGCCCGTCCTTCTCCGCGTAGAGGGGGTGGTATTCCTCCTCGACGCGCTTCCGGTGAAGCAGGTTGTACTGCGGCTGCTCCATGGTCGGCCCGATCAGGTTGAGGGCGCGGGCCACTCCTTTGGCCTCCTGGATCTGTTGTGCGCTCCACTCGCTGGTGCCCCAGTAGAGGACCTTACCCTGCTCGATGAGGGTGTTCATGGCACGTACCGTCTCCTCGATGGGGGTCTTTGGATCCGGGCGGTGGCAGAAGTAAAGATCGAGGTAATCGACCTGCAGTCGCCGCAGGGCGGCGTGGCAGGCCTCGATCACATGCTTGCGGGACAGTCCGGACTGGTTCGGAAGGCCGCCTCCCCAGAAAACCTTGCTGGAGACGAGGAAGGTGTCCCGCGGCCAGCCGGTCTTCCGAAGGATTGATCCCATCACCTCCTCGGCCTTGCCGTTGGCATAGGCCTCGGCGTTGTCGAAAAAGTTGATCCCGTGGTCGCGGGCGACCTGCATGCAGGCCTCCGCCGTGCCGTCCTCCACCTGACTGCCGAAGGTTACCCACGCGCCAAAGGAGAGCGCGCTGACTTGAAGGCCGGACTTCCCCAGATTGCGGTACTGCATTTCCATATG
>JAAAOD010000068.1 GCA_009908535.1 Verrucomicrobiota bacterium | reverse complement strand
GACCGGACCGCCACCGTCCTCGCCGAGATTGACCTTTTCGCCGGTTGGGCCCAGCTCGCGCGCGAATGGGGGTACGTCCGCCCCGTCCTCGACGATTCGCTCCACCTCGAGATCGAGGCCGGGCGCCACCCCGTCGTCGAGCAGATGATGCGCGAACAGCAGCGCAAGGGCCTCCCCGGCGAGCACGATTTCGTCCCCAACGACACCCACCTCTCCGCCGACGAAGCGCAGATCGCCCTCCTCACCGGCCCCAACATGGCCGGCAAAAGCACCTACATCCGCCAGGTCGCCCTCATCGCCCTCATGGCGCAGGTCGGTTCCTTCGTCCCCGCCGACCGCTGCCGCCTCGGCCTCGTCGACCGCATTTTCTCCCGCGTCGGAGCCAGCGACGAACTCACCGAGGGCAATTCCACCTTCATGGTCGAAATGAACGAGACCGCCAACATCCTCAACAACGCTTCGCCCCGCAGTCTCATCATCCTCGACGAGATCGGGCGGGGCACCAGTACCTACGACGGCCTCAGTATCGCATGGGCGGTCGTCGAACACCTCCACGGCGACGCAGATAAAGGCCCCCGTACCCTCTTCGCCACCCACTACCACGAACTGACCCAGATCGAGGGCGAACTGACCCGCATCCGCAATTTCTGCGTCGCCGTCAAGGAATGGAACGACGCCATCATCTTCGTCCGCCAGGTCCAGCGCGGCGCCGCCGACCGCAGCTACGGTATTCAGGTCGCCCGCCTCGCCGGCCTCCCCCCTTCCGTCCTCGCCCGCGCCAAGGTCATCCTCGACCGCCTCGAGTCCGACGACTCCAGCCACAACCTCCTCCGCCGCCGTATGCGCGCCCAACAACGCCACCACAACGATCCGGACGCCCCCCAGCTTGAGTTGTTTTAAGGGGTCAGACCTTGGGTTTTGGTATGCAGCCCCGCCTTTCCCCAACCATGCCAAAATCCAAGGTTTGACCCCTTTTTCTGCTTTCCGTTTGCTTCCGGAAATAATTTCTTCTCAGTTTGGCGAATATGTCTGCGAACAAGTTCCTCGAGGTGGTAGAGCTGATCCGCAAAGAGGATGACCGGTATGCGAGCGGGGCTTATGTGTTTGTGCGCCAGGGTTTGGATTCCACCCTGAAAGGGATGCGCAAACGCGAAGGAGGGGTCATGCGCCATATCACCGGCTCCGAACTGTGCGAGGGAATCCGGGAGTACGCGCTGGAACAATTCGGCCCGATGGCGCGCACTTTACTGGAGGAGTGGGGCGTTCACCGCACGGAGGACTTCGGAGAGATCGTCTTCAACCTCGTCGAGTACGGGATATTCGGAAAGACGGAGGAAGACAGCCGGGCGGATTTCCGTCATGTCTACAGCTTCGAGGAGGCCTTTTCCAAGCCCTTTCAACCGCGACATAGCGGCCGGGCCCTTGACCTGACGCATGGGCAGGGCCAACGGTAACGGTCATGCCTGCGTCTGCCGCGGAAGCCCTGGACCTGTACGCGCGCCTTGATCGGCTCTTTGCGGCCGAGCCGGAAATCCGAACCCTGGAAAACGGCTTGACGCTGGTCTTTCAGCCGGACCCCACCCATCCGTTGTTGAGTTGCCAGGTCTGGATCCGCACGGGAAGCATCCATGAGGAGGAGCACTTGGGCCGGGGGCTCTCCCATTTTCTCGAGCACATGGTTTTCAAAGGAACGGAACGGCGGGGACCGGGCCGCATTCCGGAGGAAGTGCAATCCTTTGGTGGTCACCTCAATGCCTACACCTCCTTCGACCGCACGGTGTATCATATCGACGGCCCGGCGGAGAAGCTGGCGGCATCGCTGGATCTACTCGCGGACCTGTCCCTGCATCCGGTCTTTCCGGAAGAGGAACTGCGACGGGAAAAAGAAGTGGTCCTGCGGGAGATCGACATGACCGTGGATGACCCGGACCGAACCCTGGCGCGGACGCTCTTCCGGACGGCCTTCCGCGAGCATCCCGTCCGCTTTCCGGTCATCGGCCTGCGGCCTTTGTTCGAGGAAGTGGACCGCGGGATGGTGGCCGCCTATCATCGGCGCCGCTACCTGCCCGGGAATATCGTTCTCGCTATTTGCGGGGCCGCGGACCGCGAAGCGGTGGTCGCGGAAGCGGAAGCGACCTTCGGGAAGGTCCCCCTGCGCGCGGCTCACCCGGTCGTGATTCCGCCCGAGCCGCCCCAACTGGCGATGCGGAAGGAAGTCCGCCATGGAGATTACCAGTTATGCCGGGGGATGATGGCATGGAAAATCCCTTCTCTACGCGGGGAAGGGGCCTGTGGCCTCGATATTCTCGCCGCCATTATCGGCGCCGGGCAAAGCGGACGGCTCCGGCAGCGGCTCCGCGACGAACTCGGGCTCGTCTACAACATCAGCGCGGGCGCATGGAACCCGCGCGACCCCGGCCTCTTTCTCGTCTCCTATCAATGTGATCCCGGAAAAGCCGAGGAGGTGGAAAAGCGGATCCGGGAAACCTGCGAAGGTTACGCGAAGGAAGCTTTTTCCGAAAAGGAAGTGGAGAAGGCACGACGCTTCGCCTTTGTCAGCGAGATCCAGGCGCGACAGACCGTCTCCGGCCGGGCCTCGCGCCTCGGGTTGCTTTCGGCCATCGTCCGTGACGAAAATTATCCCCGCCGTTATTTCGCGACCTTGAAGGACCTCACCGGCGAACGCCTGCGCGTCCTCGCCGAGAAAACCTTCCGCACGGAGAAACTGAATCTTGTGCGCCTTCAGCCCGAGGGCCGTCCTGCCAGGAGCGCGTCTCCCGGAAACGCGCACTCCGAACCGCGGCCCTTCGAGGAACTGCAACTGCCCAACGGGGCGCGCCTTCTTTACCAGGCCGATCCCCGCCTGCCGCGGACCTTTCTTCGCTTCGCCGGCCGCGGCGGGCCGCTTCTTGAAACCAAGGGCAAGGAGGGGAGCGCCGCCCTCCTCGCCGCCATGATGACCCGCGACACCAGCGTCCGCAGCGCCGCAGAACTCGCCGCCGCCATCGAAGACGAGGGGGGCTTTCTTCAGGAGGCCGCCGGCAACAATTCGTTCGCCATTGCCGCCGAGGTCCTTCCCGACCGGGCCGAGGATGGACTGCACTTGCTGCGCGAAGCCGTTCTGCAGCCGGCTTTCCGGCCGGAAACGTTCGAGCGGGAACGGGAAAGCCAGCTCGCCCATCTCCGTGAACAGGAGGACGACATCATTGATTTCGGGCGCAGCGCCCTCCGCCGCGCCTTTTTCGCCGACCATCCTTTTGCCCATGACACCGCAGGAACCACCGCTTCCGTGGAGGCGCTGTGCCCTGATGACCTCCGGGCACTCCACCGCCGCCTCGTCACGGGACCCAATGCCGTGCTCGTGTTGACCGGTGACTTCGATCCTGCCCGCCTCCTTCCCCATGCGCGCGATTTTCTCGCCGGGTTGCCAAATCTGTCTCCTCCCAGTGACTTAACTCGCTTTCTTCCTCCCGAAGGACCGCGCGAGGTGACGGAAAGCCTCCCGCGCGAGCAGGCGGTTCTCTTCGAGGCTTATCCCGACGCCGGCTTCACCGAGGAGGACGATCTTGCCGGGGAACTGCTTGATGAAATCCTCTCCGACATGGCGGGACCGCTTTTCCGAAATGTGCGGGAGGAAAAATCGCTGGCGTATTTCGTGGGTGCCGCCCGGATTTCCGGTCCCGATTTCGGGGCTTTCTGCCTCTATGCCGGCACCCGCCCGGACGCGGGGGAGGCGGTCTTCGCGGCCTTTTCGGATGAGCTTGACCGCATCCGCAAGGGCGGCCTGCGCGAAGAGGAACTGCAGGCGGCAAAGACGCGCCTCCTCGTCCGGGACCGTTTCTCCCTGCAATCCCCCTCCGCCCGCGCCGCCCGCGCCGCCCGCAATACGCTCTTCGGCATGCCCGCGATGGATTGGCTTGATTTCGAGGAGCGGCTCCAGCGCCGATCCCTCGCCGATCTTCGTGCCTATGCCCGGTGCCGCTTGCGTCCGGAACACCGCCTGCGCCTGACCGTCCGTCCGGATTAGGACTACCCGGATTCAGGTGATTCTGCGCCTTGCCCGGCGTCGTCCCCGCGCCGGAAAGTCGACGGGCATGTCGCCTGGCCGGAAAGCATTTGCCCTCCCCCTTGTTCTCCTCCTGAGCGCTGGTTTGCTTGTTCTCGCCGTCCTTTCACTGAAGGACACTGCAGCGGAGGCCCGTCGCGAACGGATCGCCCGGATCCATGAGGAAACCCGCCAGCGCCTCCGCCTTCAGTTGCCCGCGCTTCTCTCCCTCCTCGAGCAGCGCCTCGGTTCCCCTCCCGCGGCCTCCGCGGTGCTCTCCGCGGAAGCGTCGCTCCTTGCCGTTGCTGTTACCCCGGAAAGGCGGCGTCCCCTTTACAGCCTTCCGGCGGAGGCGGCCCGTGGCGGAGCCGAGGTGGCCGGTTTTGTCTCCGAGAGGTTCCGCATGCCGCTGCAGGCCTTCTGGCTCCCCTTGCCCGGGGAGGCGGACGGTCCGCGCCATTCCCTTGCCTTTGCCTTCGAAGACCTTGGCCTTGGCTCGGGCGGTGACCCGCCGGCATGGTATCCCCTGCCGGGGTGGAGCCATGCGCCGTTGGCGACGCTGGCGGAACGGGAGGAACTCCACCGGAACCTTTTTCCCGATGCCCTGCCGCTGCCGCTGCCGCCCGGTCGAGGGGAACTGCGGTTTCTCCCGGAGGTGACCCCGCCCCTTGCACCGGTCCTGCGGGAGGTGCGGTTGCGTTTCGGCCTGTTTGCCGCCGGCGCCCTTGCTCACCGGGAAAAGGAAGTGCGCCTGCGCTATTTCATGCAAGGCGTGCTCTGGAATCCATGGAACCGACCGCTGCGCCTCTATGACCAAAACGGCGGGGCGGCCTTTGCCCGCCTCGCTCTGACCGGACTGCCCGCCGTCCGGATCGAAAACCGGACCCGCGGGCGCGCATCGGGCTGGCTGGCCCTCGACGAGGCCGCGAACGCTCACACGGGAAAGCAAGGGCTCTCGGCCTGGGTGGAGGGTCCGGCGGTCCTCGCACCCGGAGAGCGTTTGACTTTCACCATCCCGGATCCGAGCCGGCAGGCGGAGGGACTGGCCCGTACCGTTCATCCCGCTTTTCCCGTCGGCCCGGCCGACGCGATCCAGTTGGAATGGAAGCGTTCTCCCGATGGCGTTGGCTTGACCCTGCTTCCCTTCGCGGAAGAGGACCCCGTCGCCGCGGCCCGCGCAGGAAAGGGCTGGCTGCGATGGGAAGCCTTTCCGCTGACCTTTCCCGAACTTGCCTTTTCGCGGGCCGATGAGACGCCGGGACCATTTTTCCTCCACGGCGGCAGCCTTTCCTTTCGCTTCGATTCCGCGCAGATCGAAGTGCAGCTCGCCCATGCGGGAAAACTGGAAAAGCTCGAGGTCGATCCGCGTCGGCCGCTCGTCAATGCGGCGGCTTCTTATGCGACCCCGGCGGGAAAGAGCGACTCCGGCGCAGACTGGATCCGGGCTTCCGTCCGCAATTTGCGCCGGAAGGAGCCATGGCGGGACATCGCCCATGCCGAGGACAAGGCCCTTTTCAGCTATCCCGAAGAAGACCCCTTCCCGGGAGTCTTCCGCCTCGATCAGCCCCACCGGACCATGCCTTTCCGTCTCGGGGCACCGGAAACCGACAGCCTGAACCGATGGCTCGACCATCCCGCTTTTCCCGGGTTTCTCGCACCGGAATCGGCCTCGGAGATCCCCGCCGCGGACCCACGCATGCCCCCCTCCGCTTTTCTCCCCGTCCAACCTGTCAATGCCCCTGCCCCCGCGACCTGGCGTGAACGTCTCGACAACGCCGATCGTCGGCCGGAGGAAAACGGCCTCCTCTTGTCCCCGTTCCTCGGGAAATCGGCCCGAGAAAGTCTACTATCGGTGACAAATGAAGCGGCCCAGCGGAGCTCTTCCCGCCTCGCCGGGTGGGCCAAGGCGGACCCGGTTCCTTCCGTGGCGGCATTCCACACGCAGGGCCGCCTGCCCAGGGCCCTTTCCCAGGCAGGTGTCCCCGCGGACCATCCGGCCTTTCCGCTTGTGGCGTTGCGTGCCTTTGCCGGCAGGGCGCCGCCGCTCGTCCGCCACGGTCCGGCATGGATCCTCCACGTCGCCCTTGCCGGCAGCGAGGACAGGATAACAGTCCGCCACAGCGCCAAAGTCTGGTTTCACCAGGTACGGGATGCGGAATCCGGCGAAGTCCGTTTCAGGCGGATGCGTCTCCAGTGGACGGATCCTTCGAAGCACCTCGCGCACCCGGAACTTCCACCGGTTCCTTGAAAGGAAACTCGAGTTGAGCGTCCTCCCCGCCTTCCGGGAAGCGGACCCCGACCCCGAGGAGGCGGACGGCATGCGGATTCCGTTCGAAGGCCCGGCGCAGAAGGGGCTCGAAAAGTTCTCTTTCCATCCGGCTCCCCGCCTGTTCGCAGGTCGTCTGGCGGAAATCGGCGAACTTGCATTTCACAAACACCTTCGTGAAGGAATGCGGTTTCCGCAGCTTTGCATAATCCTTCTCCAGCTCGTCGAGGAGGGAATCGAGCCGGTCGAGGCAGGCCTCCACGCTCTCCATGTCGCGGGGGTAGGTTCGTTCCACGCTCAGGCTCTTGCGGACACGGCTCTGCTCGACCGGACGGTCATCCTTGCCGCGGCAACGGTCGTGCATCTCCTCGGCCCGGGCCGCCCCAACCAGACGAACGAGGTCGGGAAAGGGAACGTCCTGCAAATCCCCACAGGTCCGGATACCCTGTTCCTGGAAGAGGCTCTCCGCCCGCGGGCCGATCCCGGGAATCCTGCGCAGCGGAAGGTCCTTCATGAAGGCCTCCACTTCATCCGGAAGAACGGCGAACTGCCCATCCGGCTTGCGCCAGTCGCTGGCAATCTTGGCCAGCATCTTGTTCGGGGCCACTCCCGCACTGGCTGTCAGCCCCGTTTCCCTGCGGATCGACTGACGGATCTCGCGGGCGATCTCCCAGGCGTATCGCCGCTGATGGGTGACCTCGAGGAAGGCCTCGTCCAGGGAAAGCGGCTCGATATGTGGAGTGTACCGGGAGAATATTCCACGGATACGGCGGGATTCCCTGCGGTAGACTTCGAAACGGGGCGGCTTCACGATCAGCTGGGGACAGAGCTCAAGCGCCTTGAAAAGGGGCATCGCGGAGCGGCAGCCGTACTTCCGGGCCTCGTAATTGCAGGTGCTGAGGACGCCGCGCTGACCACCCCCGCCCACACCCACGGGCCTGCCGCGGATGGCGGGATCATCGCGGCACTCGATGGCCGCGTAGAAACAGTCCATGTCAATGTGGAGGATCTTCCGCATGGTTGCACGGAAGGCAGCCGACAGCCGCTCAGACGACGGTTCCGTCGGGAACAACGCCGTTTTTCATGACGATGAGGACCCCGTCCCGGACAATGATGTCACCACTCTGGAACATATCGGGTTTTCCCTCCGGAGAAAGGCGCACGTTATCGCCAATACGGGCATTTTTGTCGATGATGGCATTCTCGATAAAGCAATTTTCGCCGACGCCGATGTCCGGCCGCTGCAGATCCCGGTTTTTTATCCGATCCTCGTCATTCTCAAATAGATCGCCCCCCATCATGACGACATTTTTAAACACCGTTCCCCGGTCGATCATGGCGCGCACGCCAATCACCACGCGCTCCAGCTCGCATTCGCTGATGATGCAACCGCCGGCAATGATCCCACGCCGCATGACCATGCCATTGATTTTGGAAGCGGGAAGGAACCGGGCACGGGAGTAGACCGGATTGGCACCGTCAAAAAAATTAAAGGGAGGAACATCGTCGGTGAGGCTTAGATTGGCCTCGAAAAAGGAGCGCACCGTCCCGATGTCTTCCCAGTACTGGTCAAAGATAAAGCCGCGCATCTCCACCTTTCCGAGCAGGTCCGGAATCACCTCGCCCCCGAAGTCGGTATAGGCACTGTCCAGAGCCTCGCGGAGAACGCGCATTGTAAAACAATAGATCCCCATATTTGCGAGGACGTATTTCTGGTCCGGATACCCGGGAAGCCCGGTACTCAGTTTATCGCTCAGGGTAAGCCCTTCAATCACCTTGGGATCGGAAGGTTTTTCCGCAAATTCGAGGATGGAAAGATCGTCTTCCACCCGCATGAGGCCGAGCCCCCCCACCTTTTCACGCGGCATGGCCTTGGCGGCGATCGTCACGCAGGATTCCGTCTCCCGGTGCTGTTCGATCAAGGCGGAGAGATCC
>JAAAOD010000179.1 GCA_009908535.1 Verrucomicrobiota bacterium | reverse complement strand
ATGTCCTCGCCCTGCGGGCCCTGGACCGACCGAGCGCGGTCAACCGCGCCTATTTCCTTTCCCAGGGCGAACCGGTGCGGCTCTGGCCGTGGATCAACGAAGTGCTTGCGGCGGTGGGCGTCGCCCCACTGGAAAAGCGGATCTCCTTCCGCGCCGCCTACCGGATCGGCGCGGTCGCGGAAGGGCTCTGGTCGGTGCTGCGCCTCCGCGGCGTGCCGCCGATGACCCGCTTCGTCGCCACCGAACTCGCCAAGGACCACTGGTTTTCCATCGAAGCCGCCCGCCGCGAACTGGGCTACCAACCCGAGGCCTTTCCCACCGCCGAAGGCATCGCCCGCTATGCCGAGGCATGGGGGAACGGGACGACGCCCCGTTTCTAATTAGCAGACATTGTCAGAGGTTGGGCTTTCGCATACCGCGGAGTCAGCACGGAAAACGGTCGATGATTTCGCTACAGGCGGAACTGGAGAGCCATCCGGAAATTGCGTCCCGGCATGGGGTACCCCGGCCGGTAGGCATAGCCGGAATTGAAAAGGTTCTCCACATGTAGGGAAATCCGGCCCTCGTACTCGCGCAGAAAGGGCGGTTCGTAGTGCAGGTGCAGGGAGGAGACGTAGCTGCCGTCCACTTCGCGGAGGGGCTCGTCGAAACGGATTCCCTGCGTAAAACGGTCGTCGAGGTACTGGTGCATCCACTGCATTTCCCAGTCCTCGAGAAAAGACCACTCGACCGCGCCGCTGGCGGACCATTCCGGATTGTCGGGGCGGGGCCGGTCGGGATCGACATAGGTGACCCCCGCGTAGAGGCGGAGATGGTCGTTTAGCAGAACCTGCAGATTGGATTCCACGCCGACCTGCGCAAAGCCGTCCTCGTTGAAAATCCCCGGAGTTGGTGGAGGGGAGAGACGGAAAAGGTGGTCGGCTTCGTCGTGAAAAACGGTGACAAGGAACTGGAACCGCTCCCCCTGCCAGCGGTACCCGATCTCGAAGTGATCGAGGATTTCGTTGTCGAGGGCGCCGGGGTCGAGGTCCAGTCCCCATTTTTCGGCGAAGATGCCGGCGTACGGCGCAATGGCGTTGGCGGCGCGGGCCATATTGGCAAAGACCAGGTGCCGCCGGACGGGTTGCCATTCCACACCCGCCTGCCCCGTGAGGACGTTCTCCGCCGGATCCTGCCATGCCTTGCGAAGTCCGGCGGTAAAACGCACGAAGCGGTCGCCTTCCTCGAGGATCGTCCACTTTCCGAGGGCCCATGCGGATAGCCGTTGCTGAAAATCCTCCGGAAAGCGCAATGGTCCGGCGAGAGCGTAGGCCTCGGTGACGCTGCCGCCGAAGTCGAGGAAGTCCATTCCGGCCTCGAAGTCCAGTTGGTCGCTCAACCGGGTGGCGAACGCGGCCTGCGCGCCCCAGTTCCGGAAGTCCGTGGTCGTGACCAGTTGTTGCGCCGGAAAGGGCGGCGGCGGAGGCTGATGGAACTGGGTCCAGTCGGCAAGGGCGTCCTCAAGGAAAAGCTTCAGGGTGAGGGACGTCTCATTGCGGGCGTAGTTGTATTTCAAGTATCCGAAGCGGTCGCGAGTCTTGTAGCGCTCGACGATCGGCAGCGGTTCGTCGCCGCCGGCCTCGGGGTCACTGGCAATGGAGCGCGAGGCCTCGGTGTGAAGGGAGAAATGGTGCGCCTTGCCGAGGGGGACCCGCAGGCCAAGGGTTCCGGCGGTGACCTCACCGTCGGCGTTGGGGCGGTGGCCGTCGCTGCGGCGGTGGCTGAAACCCGCGCGATAGCGCAGCTTTTCCGGCCCGCCCGTAAGAAGACCGACCGTGCGGAAACCGTTCCATTCCGCCAATTCCAGCTTGGTCTCCAAGCGGGTGCCCGTCCCCTCAAGGGAACGGGGAAAGAGGTCAATGGCCGCGAAGGCCATGTTGCCGACGCGGACGGGCTGGGGTGATTTGTAGACCCGGATGCTCTCCGAGAATTCGACGGGGTAGAGGTCGAGAAGGGGATGGCTCCAGATCCCCACAAACCGGGGAATGCCGTCGGTCAGGATGGTGAGGTCGCTGCCCGGGCGGGCGGACCCGTGTCCGCGGATGAAGACAGCGCCGCCGTCGCGGCCCCCGAAGGAGCCGACGGGATTGTAGCGGGAAATGGTGACACCGGGGACGTGAGCGAGGGCGGTGGCAAGGTCGGCGGCCCCGCTCTTTGTCCATTCGCTCCGTCCGAGGTCGGCAACGACATCGGCGAACTCCGCCGTTTCAAAGGAAAAGAGGATCGGCCGGGATTTGACTTCCATCGGCGGAAGCTCCTGCACGGGGTTCTCGCTGTTCTCCTTGGAAGCCAGACCGGAAAGGGGCAGAAGAATGCAAAACAGAAGCGGGTGAACTCTCATGGCGGTGAAAGCAATGCCCGATTGCTAAACATGCAAGTCTGATCGGTGGGCCTTGGAAAAGGCGAAGGGATGCCGGATTTGCTCTTGTTTTGACCCCTGTACGGAAACGGTGCGTGATAGGCGCCAATGAGGATTCTGGAGGCCGTATCCACCCTGCATTCCAACGGGGCTGTTCAGTATGCCAGCCGCGTGATCCCGGCCTTATTGGAACGGGGCCATGAAGTCACCCTGGCTGCTTTGCCGGGATCGTGGATCGTGAAGCAAATGAGACACCGCCTCCCGATTCTGGAGACCCGATTTGACCGATGGCCGATGGACGAATTGCGGCGCTTTGCCTCCTTTTTCCGGGAGGAGGAGTTTGATTTGCTGCACACGCATCTGACGCGCGCGAACAACTTCGGCGCGCTTCTGCACCTGCTTTTCGGGATTCCGAACGCCGCTCATGCCCATGAAAACAAAGCGCATCCCCACTACTGGTTCCACGACCTCGTCATCGGCGTCTCGCGGGACACCTTGCGTCGGCACCGGCGATACGGGGCGGGTCTCGGGGGCCGGGGAGCCGTCCTTCCAAATTTTGTCGACACGCGGAAATTTAGGCCCGCAGAGCCGGGAGCCCGCGATTGTCTGCGGGAAGAGCTGAACTTGCCGCCGGAGACTCCGGTCCTTGTACAGGTTGGCGACATCAGCCCGCGCAAAGGACAACGCGTTACCCTTGAGGCCTTGCCGCGGATCTGGGCACACCGACCGGAAACGCACATGGTCTTCATCGGTCGCGGAGAGAGGCCGGGGGAGGCGGAGGACGCACGCATTCGGTGGCTGGGGTACCGGGAAGATGTCGCGGATCTGCTTCCCTTCGCCAGTGCCGCCTTGCAGCCCTCCCTTGTCGAACCCTTCGGCTTTGCCGCCGTGGAGGCGATGGCCTGCGGGGTTCCTCTGGTGGCCTCGCGGAAGGACGGACTTCGGGAGATTATCGAAGGAGGCCATGCGGTTTCCATCCGACCGAATTCGGCGTCGGAACTGGCTGCAGCCGCTCTGAATCTGCTGGAGCATCCCACCGTGCGAGCGCGTATCGTAAGGAGCGCCCTGGCGAGGGTCCGCGAACGGTACACCCTTGACGCCCATGTCGAAGCGCTACTTTCGCATTTCCGGGGACTGCTGCGAAGAAAATCGCTGGCCGGTCCCGGGGGTCCCTTGTCCTGATTTCCTGCCGGGACCGGATTCGTCATTGCCTCGATCAAAGCGGCGGTATCCAGGAACGACCTCTCAGCCGGCAGGGCTACCTGATCATACGAAGTGATAGGCCCTTCCCGGCGCGCTTAAAAGAAGCATTGCTTTGGCGTCGCGGGGATTTTCAATGACGCCCCGTTGTTTCGCTCCCTGCGGACGCACACTTTTATGGAATTTGACTTACAACGGACCCTGCTGGCTTTGCTGCATTCGACGAGCGAACCGCTCTCGATCAAGGATGTACAGGCGGTGATCACGCGTTTCCATGAGCAGAACGAGCGCCTGCGTGAGGAGCGGGAGGAAGAGGGGGAGGGCGCGGACGCCGAACCGGACGGGCAGGGGATCATGCAGGACCTGCTGGACCAGGTGCCGACCTTGTTGACCTCCGCCCAGATCCGGGACGCCATGGACGCCATAGCCGAGGATCTTGGCGAAAGGGATGCCGTCTTCCGGTTGCAGGAAGGCCCCACCGGCTACCGCCTCATCGTGGCCCCGCGCTACGGCGAATGGGTGCGGCTTTTACGGGACGAACCGCGTCCGCAGCGCCTGAGTCCGGCAGCGATGGAGACCCTTGCCATCGTTGCTTACCGGCAACCCGTTACCCGTTCCGACATCGAGGCCATCCGCGGGGTTTCCGCCGACAGCGCCCTCAACCGTCTCCTCGAGCGCGACCTCGTCTACATCGTTGGACGGGCGGAATTGCCTGGCCGCCCCTTGCAGTATGGTACCACAGAGGCCTTCCTCGAGTTCTGCGGCCTGCGCTCGCTGGAGGAACTGCCCGCGAGCGATGTTCTTTCCCCGAATGAAATCACTGAGTGGATACGGTCCGCGACCCTTCCCGAAGAGGAGATTTCCGACAAGGACGTCGGCCTTGCCGAGGAGGCCGGGAGCGGGCAGGAAAAGGATGAGGGAACCGGGGAGCAACCGGATGAAGCAAAGGACGATTGACCATGGATCTTGATAAATTGCGGAAGGAAATCGACGCCATCGATCGGGAGCTGCTGGAGCGGCTGAACAAAAGGGTGCAGCTCGCCCAGCAGGTGGGGCACGTCAAGCTGGAGAAGGGTCTTGAGGTGTATGTCCCCAGCCGGGAGGAGGAGGTGTTCGGCAAGTTGCGGGCCTGCAACGGCGGTCCGCTCAGCGACGATTCGATCCGTTCGATCTACCGGGAGATCATATCGGCCGCCATTGCGCTCGAAAAGCCCACCTCGGTTGCCTACCTCGGTCCGGAGGCAACCTATACGCATCAGGCGGCGCTGAAGAATTTCGGTTCCAGCATCCACTACCTGTCCCTGAATTCGGTGCCGGACGTCTTCACCGCGGTCCGCCGCGGGGATGCCCATTACGGGGTCGTTCCCGTCGAGAATTCAACGCAGGGGACGGTCATCAGTACCCTCGACATGCTGGTGGAATCGGAGCTGACCATCGTGGCGCAGATCTACCTGCAGATCGAGCACTGCCTGGTTTCCCATTCGCCGCTGGAGAAGATCCGCAGTGTGCATTCAAAGGACAACGCCCTTGGGCAATGCCGCCAATGGCTGGCGCGCATGCTGCCGGGCGTGGAGCTGGTGGAGTCCGCCAGCACGGCCGCCTCGGTCGAATACGCCGCGAATCATCCGGAGGCCGCCGCCATCGGCAGCCGCATCGCCGCTGACATGTACAAGGTCCCGGTCGTGCAGGAAAACGTCATGGACAAAACCGACAACGTCACCCGCTTCCTCGTCATCGGGAAAACGCCGACGCCGCGGCTCGGGGACGACCGCGACAAGACCAGCCTCGTCTTTTCCCTCCATGACGAACCGGGCAGCCTTCTCAAGGCGCTGCTTTCCTTCAGCACCCGCGGAATCAACCTCTGCAAAATCGAGTCGCGCCCGAGTCGCCGCCGCGCATGGGATTATTACTTCTACGTCGACATCATCGGCCACCGGGAGGATCCCAAGGTCGCGGAAGCCCTCGGCGAGCTGGAGCACCTGTGCCCGATCCTCAAGTGGCTGGGCAGCTATCCCAACACGAGCCTTTGAGGGCCGTCTCCGCGTGCGGGCGGTGGCCGTTGCGGCTCAGCTGAGCGGGCTCGTGTAACGGCCCGCCTCGATCATCCGCCGGATCGCCGCCTGTACTTCGGGCTTGTCCTCGGGATAGGTGATCCCGAACCACTCCGTTTCCACCGGCAGGACCCGGCAAAGCGCCGTCCCTTTGGTCAGCAAGCCGTCGATAAAGGCCGGCAGGTACCATTCCGCCTTCGGGGTCGTCCGGTCCTTGCGGAGGAATTCCTCGAAATCTTGCTCGAGAAGGGGAAAGACCTCCGGCAGCAGCCCCCAGAAATTCATGGAGACCGGGGTCTCCGGATCGAGAGGACGCGTCGCTCCGTCCGGGGCGATGCCGGCAACGGTCCCGTCCGCCCGCCGTTGGATCTCCGTGTATTCCGTCACGCTCCGCAGAAGGCCGTCCCGCGTCTCACAAAGCCCGCGGTTGACCGTGCCATGCGGGGACAGGGTCGTGCGCAATGGATAGCCCACCATGGAAAAGGTCAGGGGATCCGCCGCCGCGGCGCTCCCCAGTTCCTCCGCCATGACCGCGAAGGCCTCCGCCCCGTAAAAGTCGTCCGCGTTGATCACGGCAAAGGGCTCCGCGATCCTGTCCCGGGCCGCCCGCACCGCGTGCGCCGTTCCCCACGGCTTGCTCCGCTCCGCCGGAACCGAGAAGCCCGCCGGCACATCCTCCAGCTCCTGAAAAGCGTAATCGATGCCGATCTTGTCCGCGTAGCGTTTGCCCACCCCCTCGTGAAAGGCCGCTTCCATCTCGCGCCGGATGACGAATACCACCCGCGTGAAACCCGCCCGGACCGCGTCGTGCACCGAATAATCCAGCACCGTTTCCCCCGTCGGCCCCAGCGGGTCCAGCTGCTTCAGGCCGCCATAACGGCTGCCCATGCCCGCCGCCAATACCAGTAATGTCGTTCCTTTGTCTGTCATCTCTTCAATCTGCTGTTGCCGCCTTTCCCCATCGGCTTTTGCCAGACCTAAGTCAATTACAAAAAAGATAAAATGATATAAAATCTAAAAATTTAACTTTAACGATTAATTCATGGCCCTTCTCGATGTCCGCTTCTTCGCCGAGAGCCTCGGCGTTTCCACCAGCATGCAGGTCCTCCTTTCCCCAAGGGGCGGGCCCGGGACCTTCGCGGCCGTGGCGAGACTTTCCGGAGCCCTCGATCTCAACGGTGTGCGGGAACGCTTCGTAGAAGAGGGTCGGCGGGCGAAAATGGCGGCGATTTTCGGCGCCAGCGGAGAGGCGTTCGATGCCGAAAGCCGGGATTTGTTCCGGCTGACGATGCAAGCCGCCTCCGGAAGTTTGAATCTTCCCCGGATGTAACAGTGGTGCGGAACGGAAGACTTCCTTTACGCGTCCAATCTGCGCTTCCGGGACCACGTCCGGCAACGGGGCCTGCCGTTGGAGTACCGGGAGGGCCCGGGCGACCACACCTGGGGCCACTGGGACGGGGAAATACAGCCCGCTCTTGATTGGATGTTTGAATCGTCGCTTTCGCATAACTGCAATCCCGGTGGATGAACCCTGAACCCTTCCGCAATTCCGCCCTTGATCTGGATGAACGCGTCGGCGATCTGATTTCCCGCCTGACCCTTGAAGAGAAGTGCTCGCAGTTACGCTATGACGCCCCGGCGATCGACCGCCTCGGCATTCCGGCCTATAACTGGTGGAACCAGGCCCTGCACGGCGTCGGGCGCTCCGGTCGCGCGACGGTCTTTCCCCAGGCCATCGGCCTTGCGGCCACCTTCGACGAGGGTCTTGTGGAGGAGGTCGCCTCCGCGATCGGCGATGAGGCCCGGGCCAAGCATCATGAGGCCCGTCGCCAGGGCAGCCGCCAACAGTACCAGGGCCTGACTTTCTGGACCCCGAACATCAACGTCTTCCGCGATCCCCGCTGGGGCCGCGGACAGGAGACATGGGGGGAGGATCCCTTCCTTACCGGCGAGCTCGGGGCCGCCTTTGTCCGCGGGCTTCAGGGAAAGGATCCCCATTACCTGAAAACGGCCGCCTGCGCGAAGCACTACGCGGTGCACAGCGGACCCGAGGCATTGCGGCATGAATTCGACGCACACCCGCCAAGGAAGGACTTTGAGGAAACCTACCTGCCGGCTTTTAAGCGCCTTGTCGACGAGGGCGTGGAAAGCGTCATGGGCGCCTACAACCGCGTCTACGGAGAGCCGTGCTGCGGCAGCGAATTACTGCTGAAGAAAATCCTCCGCGAGCGCTGGGGTTTCAAGGGCCACGTCGTTTCCGATTGCTGGGCCATCCGGGATTTCCATACCAAGCACAAGGTCACCGGATCCGTCGAGGAATCCGCCGCCATGGCCATCAAAAACGGTTGTGACCTCAATTGCGGAAGCGTCTATTGCGATGCCTTGCTCAGCGCCGTGCAAATGGGACTCTGCAGCGAAGAGGATATCAATACCGCCCTCGGTAACCTCCTTCGCACGCAGTTCAAACTCGGGTTCTTCGATCCTGAAGACAGCGTGCCGTACACCCGCCTTTCCCCGGAGATCGTCGCTGGACCGGAACACGCCGAGCTGGCCCTTCGTGCGGCACGGGAATCCATCGTGCTCCTGAAGAACAGGGAAGCCTCTCTGCCCCTG
>JAAAOD010000015.1 GCA_009908535.1 Verrucomicrobiota bacterium | reverse complement strand
TGGATTCGCGACGCCGGGTTTTCCTTTCCCTACCAGGAGGCCGCCGGCTGGCCCCATAAGCTTCCCGAGCTCTGCCGGCTGCTTCTGGAGAACCCCTGCCACCTTCAGGAAGAAGGGCGGCCGCCGCGGCGCGTTTTCGGCCAACTGATCAACCGTACCTACGGAAAGCTCGAGGAGGACGGGCTTTACTACGTCGTCTGGACCCTCTTCACCCATTGGACCCATTACGGCCATCTTGATTGCATGCGCCCCGGCGACTGGGAACTGCTCGAGGAAGCCCTCGCATGGGTCGAGGAGACAACATGGGACGGGGAACGGGGCCTCTTCGGGGAAAGCTTCGCGGATGAAACGCCGGTCAAGGGGGCCCGCGACCATGGCTGGGACTACGCCATCGGCAAACCCCTCGGCGGGGAGGACCACCTGCGCCATGGCGCGGAGTTCGCCGTCGCGCCCGACCGGAAAAATCCGGAAAATGCCGGAGAACCGGTCGTGAAAAACTACGACGTCTATTTCCAGATCCTCATGCACAGCACCTACACGATGCTGGCGGCCATGACCGGCCGGGCCGGCTTCGCGGAAAAGGCCGCGCGCCTCTGGCCGGAGCTGCGGCGCCTTCTCCATACCCGCGACCGGGGCATTCCCGTCTATGGCGAGTTACTGCTCGCGAACGGCCGCAGGGTCCTCAGCCCCGCATGGGGAGAGGCCCGCAGCTGCTGTGTCTGGGGCCTGACCATGCCCAACTTCGCCCCGCTGGAGGATTGGGATACGGTGCTCGCCGCCACCATGGACGCGATCATCGCCGAGCCGGAAATGCACTGGCTCAACGGCATCGCCTCCGCCATGACCGCCGTCGACACATGGTGCTACGAGGAGGAGAAGCTGCTCGCGCTTCATCAGCGCCTTGCCCGGGAAACAAACACGCCCGGGAAGTTCCTCCCCATGGGCGGAGCAATGCCGGAAAAGTTCAACGCACCGCAGGGAAATCTGTACCACGATATCCGCCCACAGGGCTTTGCCATGGGGGCGTGGCTGGCCGCATGGACCTCCCTCGGCCTCCGCCGCCTCCCTTACGGACTGGCCCTGCGCCCGACCCGGGCCTTCGAAGAGATCGAGCAGTATCCATGGCGGGGAAGCTCCCTCCGGTTCCTCTTCGGTCCCGCCGGTCCCGGCCTCGCCCTTGAAATCAACGGGCACCGTTGCGAAGGCACGCTCCAGGTTCCCGAGGAAGCGCTGGAGGGGGACGCCGCCACCGTGCGCCTCGTCCCCTCCGTCCCCCGTCCGCTCTGGTTGCGCTCCACCGTCCGGCTGGACCGCGTCACGACCGGGAAGGAGGTCACGACCTACCATGGAAACGCCTACGGTCTTGCCCGCATCACCTTTTCCGAAGATGTCGGGGACGGCCTTTCCCTTGCCGGGGAAAAGGGCCGGCCGGTGCCGTTCCATGCCACGCTCACCGAGCAGGGCCTGACCACCCTCTTCTTCGAGCACGGCGGTCCCTTCACCCTGCGGCTGGCCGGGGAGGACTGAGAGGCCCCCGCTTTATTCCCAGCCGTCCTCCATCGTGTAGCGGGCCGGCCAATACTCCTCTGTGGTGTAGAAGTAACGGCTGCGGGCGTAGTCATAAAACCAGCCCGCACGGTCCGCCCCGTCGGCGAGAACGTAACTCCATCCCGTTTCCGGCAGGAAGACCCACGGGTAGGCCTCGCGGTCGTGGAAGTACCAGCCGAACCAGTCTTCCCACCAGGCATCGTCGAAATGGGCCGGGGGATTGGTCGCGTAGCGGCTGGCGAATACCACCTCGAAAGCACCGCTCTCCCCTTCCGGAATGGAGAGCATGCGGGCCTCTCCGTCATAGGCCGCGTAGGGTTGGCCATCCTTGCGCACCTCGAGGATATGCAGGCGTTCATCCTCGATCGCCACCGGCCAGAGATGCAGCTCGCGGTCCTCCGCGGCCTCGGCGATTTCGTAGTGAAGGGTCACCGGCCGGTTGTGGAGGTACAGGTTGCCGTACACATACAGAAGATAGAACAGTTCCACGGAGTGGTAGCCGGCCTTGAACATATCCCCCTTGTTCGCATCAGTCACGACGCCGTTGTTGGCCACCTTCGTGTACACTTCCCCGTTGTCGTAGTCATAATAATACGACATGAAAAAACGGAGGCCTCGTCCGCCATTTGCAGGTATTCCGGCTTCCGGGAAACGTACCAGTTCATGAGGCCGCCGGTGACCGCCTGTTCGACCGACCACCAGTCGGCCACGCCGGACACCTTCCCGTCGAAGATGTTGACGGTGCCGCGCATGATGCCGTTTTCCTTGTCCCAGATCCCGAGGCCGTCGGGTCCTTCATGGTTCCACGCCTCGTCCATCAACTTCTCGGCGGCGTCCCGGTACACCGGATCCGGCTCCATGAGGAAAACCCGTGCGAGGCACCATGCCGTCTTGATGTGATGCCCGATGCTGGTGTTCGTGCTGTTGGCGTTCACCTGCCAGTCGTTGTCGTAATCGCTCGGGAAACTCACCACATGGCCGTGGTCGCCTTCCACCATGTAGACGATGTTGTCCCCGAGGTCCCGCAGCCGCTCAAGGCGCAGGGGATCCCTCGTCATCAGGTAGTTCGTCAGGGCGCTTGTCGTGACGGCATCGACGGTCGGAGTGAAGCCTTTGCCGCTTTTCCACGACCAGTCGAGGGCGGCATTGGAAAAATAGCCCTCATAGCCGGGACGGTCGTCCCAGAGTTCCTCGTCATTGATGGCGTTGCCCTGGGCCAGCCAGTCCGCGTGAAAGCCATCCGCGGTCGCCTCGACAAGGGCGGAGGGGCCCAGCAACATGTAGTGCTGCCAGAAGGACCAGCGGTCGTTATTGTACCAGATTCCCGTATTGATGGTTCCATTGGAATTGGCCTGTCCCCACCAGCCGCCGTTCTGCTCGTCCCAGCCGAAATCGTACATGTACCGCAGCGCCCCGTCGGCATAGCCGAGGTAGTCGGCCTCCCCCGTCACCATGAAAGCCTTGCTCATCGCATAAGCGTTGCGGGTCTGCGCGAGGAAGGCCTTCGCCGAGCCGCGGGGCGAGCCATCGGCACTGACGTCGGAATAAAAAGCGGCGTCGTTCGCGTCCCAGGCCGCCAGCCAGAAAGCGGTGCTCTCCTCCAGAAAGGGAAGGATGTCCGCGGGCTCCTGCAGATAGGGGCTCTCCGGGGTGTAGCCGTGCGTGGTCGTAGGCAGGCCGGCCCCCGCGCAAAGCAGAAGACAGCCACCTTTGAGAAGGAAGGGGGGTATTTCTTTCATGGTCAGCGTTTCCGATGGTTTCCACGGAAATTTGTTCCCCGGGGAAAGGAAGGGGACCCTCAAACCGTTCAATCAACCGTTTGAATTGAGGCTCAATTGAGCCATCTAAAGATGCTTCTGAAAAAGAGGAACTTGTGCGCCCCCGCGGTGACAGATTTGTTGACCCTAACCCCTCCCATGATAATGAACCGAACCCTCCCCCACTCTCCACGCGGATGGAAGGCGGGCATTGCCGCCTTCCTGACCTCCGCTTCCCTGATCGCCCAACCATTGGCCTACGACGGCTTTGGTGACTACGCAAACAACTTTCCGGAGGCCGCCGGCCCGGGCCTTGAAGGCAGCATTCTCGCCGAATGGCGCGTCAACAACGCCGGCCTCATCAACGTGGTCGATTCAGGCGGCTTAACCTATGGCCTTCTCCCGACGGAGGAGGGGTACCTGGTTCCTTCCGGCGGCGGCGTTAACCAGGTTATTGACTTCGACACCTCCCCGGACGGACCCCTCGCGGCCTACATTGACGAAAACGGACAGATCGGCGCAGACGGGACAACCCTGTACGTCAGCTTCCTTTATGCGGTGGATCCGGATTCCGAACAGACCTGGCTTCAGTTCAACGACAGTTCCACCGAAACCGACGGAGAGGATGCCGATGAGCTTCCCGATCCCGGATCAGGCCGAAGCTTCGGCGTCCGCCAGAACTGGCAATCGAACATCATTCAATTCTGGAAGCCCGGCAATAAGCCCGAGCTGGCGCCCCTGGACGGCGCTACGAATCTGGTTGTCATGAAATTTGAATTCCAGAGCGGCGATGACCAGGTCACCATCTGGTCCAATCCGGAAGTCTCTACGGATGAAGCCGCCAATGCCTCCGTGGCCATGGTGGAATCGCTCAACGCGACGTTTGACGGTTTTTACCTGAAGTCCCAGGATCTGGACGGGCGCATCGACATCGCAAAACTTGATGAAATCCGCTTCGCCGACAACTGGTCGGATGCCGTCGGAGGCGTCCCCGATTTCCCGCCACCCTTGCCCACGACTGTGTCCGCGCGCCCGATCTCCGGCGAAGCGGTACAGATCAACTGGATGGACACCGGCATTGCGGAAACCGCCTACAAAGTCGAGCAGGCGGAATCCGCCTCCGGTCCATGGACGGAAGTGGCGGATCTCGCGGCGGACGTAACCAGCTACATCCAAAGCGGTCTGAGCGAGGAAACGGAGTATTTCTTCCGCGTCCGGGCAAGCAATGAAAACGGCGATTCGGATCCCTCCCCCGTGGTCAGCGCGACGACCTTTGGACAGGGGGAAACCCTCCCCGCTGCTCCCACCGACCTCGATGGCCGGATGGAGGAGCTTCGGCCCCGGCTCAGCTGGACAGACAACGCCACGGATGAAAACCGCTATCGGATCTACCGTTCTCTCGGAGGCGGTCCCTTTGAGCTGATCGGGGAAATTGACGACGACAGCACCCGCTTCCAGGACACCAGTGCACCGGTCGGCCAGTCGCTCGAATACCGCATCGTTTCGGTCAACGCCTTTGGCGAATCCCTCGCCGAGGAAAGCATCCTGATCGACCCGATCGAGGAACCCTCCAGCGGCTCCAACTGGGTCTGGGTGGAGGCTGAAGACTACGACAGTACGACCTGGAATGAAGGCAGCACCTGGCTGGAAGTCAGTAACGACGATGAGGCCGAGGCCGCTTCCGGAGGCGAAATCTTCGGACGGATTCATGATGTGGAGGACTGGTCGGACACCGATTACATCAACACCTACACCTTCACCGCGCCGGAAGACGGCACGTACAACCTTTACATCCGCAAGCTCTGGAGCTACGGGCCCTTTGTATGGCGGATCGATGACGGCGACTGGATGCCGGCGGCGACCCATAATCTATCGATCCTCGAAGAGGCCCCCTACCGCCAGTTCTTCCCTCTCGTCTGGCAGCAGGCGGAGCAGGCCGTCGAGCTGACGGGCGGGCAGGAGCATACCTTCGAGATCCGGGTCAACACCTTGAACGGCTTCCCCGACGCTGGCGAAAGCGCCCGTAAAAACTACGGCTACGACGCCTTTCTCTTCACCACCGTGCCCTTCTCCCCCGCGGGATCCTCCAAGCCGGGGGTGAAGACGGCCAAAGCAGCGGAAGGATTCTGGGCCTTCGAACCCGATGCCGACACGTACGAGATGGCTTCCGATATCGACCTTTCCCACCTGAACGAAGACATGGCGGGGGAATCCGGCTGGGTCACCCGAGTCGGGGATGATTACTATCTCGGCAACGGCGAGAAAGTCCGTTTCGTGGGCGTGACCGGCGGTGCCGGATCCTATTCCGCGAACCAGGCCCAGGCCCAGTTCCTCGCCAAGCGCGGGGTGAATGTTCTTCGCTGGCATACCAGCATTGACGACCGGTCCGAGGATTCCGACTCCATCAACAACGTCAACGACCTGAAAATCCTCGAAGCCCAGGCCACCGCCCGGGCGATGGCGGAGTCGGGCATCTACACGAATCTCTCGCCCTTCTTCATTCTTGGTTTCCGGGTCCGCGAACAATGGAACATTCCGGGCTACGATGCGGAATTCATCAATAACAACGACCGGGCGCCCTTCGGGATCTTCCTCTGGAATGAAACCTTCAAGGACGCCTACAAGGCATGGATGACCGAGCTCCTCACCCGCCCGAATCCGTTCCACCCGGAGGAAACCCCACTGGCCGAAGATCCGGCGGTGATGAACTTCGAGATTCTCAACGAGGACAACGTCTTCTTCTTCACCTTTGCGCCGAATTCCTATCCGGACGAGCAGCGTGAAAAACTCGAGGGCGTCTACGGGGACTGGATCATCGAAAAATACGGTTCCATCCAGAATGCCTATGACGCATGGGGTGGCGGATCGGCCATCAAAACGACGGACGATGTCGATAACGGCCGGCTGACCCTTGACGCCATTCCGACCCTTCGTGGTATCCGCAATCCCGACAATCCCAATCCGCGCCGCCTGCGTCAGCGCGACCAGCTGGATTTTCTTATCCAGCTCCAGAGAGACTTCTGGGATGAAATGGTGCAGTTTGTCCGCGGTCTGGGCTACCAGGGACCGGTCAGTCCGACCAACTGGAAAACCGCCAACGACGCCCGCTTCCGCGATGCGGAATACTATACTTACACCGCGACGGACGTGATCGATGTCCACAATTACTTCGCCGCCGAGGCCAACAAGGAGGTCTTCTTCGCCATCCGGGAGGGTGATACCTACGCGAATCATTCCGCCGTCGACCGGCCGGAGGAAATCTCCACCGCCCTGAAGCAGGTGGAAGACCGGGTAACGATGCTCTCCGAGTTTGTCTGGGTGAATCCGTCCGACGTGGCAGCGGAAAACGCGCTCATCGCGAATGCCTACGCCTCCATGCAGGATCTGGATTCCATCTTCTACTTCTCCCACAGCACCGTCGGTTTCGACACCACATTGGACGTCTGGCAACCGGGACAGCCCGTTATCATGGGCCAGTTCCCCGGGGCCAATCTCCTCTATCGCCGCGGAGACTTCGAAGAAGCGCCACTGAGTGTGCGGGAGGGGCGCACCTATGAATCCATGCTCGGAATGGAGGATTCCATCATTGTCCAGGGCTCTGGTTTCGACCCCACGCGGGATGAACTCTTCGATCCCGTGGCCGGAACGGGATCGCTGGGGATGGAAGCCGCCCTCGTCGGTAAAGTGGAACTCGCCTTCGACACCGATGTGGATTTCGTCCATCCCGATCTCGCTACCCTCCAGGATGAAGAGAATGGCTTGATCACAAGCGCCACCGGCGAGATCCAGCTCGACCAGAACCGGGGGATCTTCATCTTCAATTCGGAGCGCAGCCAGGGAGCGACGAGCTATCTCGGCGACGCCGGTGAGATCAGTCTTGATGACACGGTCATCCAGCTGAACAACACCTTCGGTGCGGTTCTCGTAATCTCCCTCGACGGCAAGCCGATCGCGGATTCGAACAAAGTGCTCATTCAGGCCGCGAGCCGGAACGAGCCGTATCAATTCCAGACCTCGGATGCCGTCCTGCCGGGCTTCGATCAGGCCTACACGATTGAGAACACGGGCCTTGTTCCGTTCACAGTGGAAGACATTGACGGCATGGTGAAGCTCCTCGGATACTCCGGCGCATCGGCGGAATACCTCGATGCCAACGGCTATCCCGTCGCGGCGCCGGTTCACTATGACGAGGGCGACGACCTTGTCGTTGAGCTACCCTTCAATGCCTTCTACACCGTCGTGACCCGTACCGACGGGGAGGACAATGCGCCGTACGTCTATTCAAATGAACTCCAGTCGGTGATCAAAGGGAAAGCCTACACCGATCGGCTCGAGGGCTTCAGCCCGCACGGCGACCTCACATGGTCGCTCCATTCCGGCGCCCTGCCCTCCGGCCTCACGATCAGCGACGACGGCACCGTTTCCGGTTCGACCGACGAGGACGGTGTCTTCGCCTTCAACGTTTCGGCCCATGACGGGAACTCCAGCACCACCGCCGAAGTTCGTGTCCGCGTGATCAATGTGGATCCGCCCGTTGTCAGCCTCTGGAATGATACCGAACCCGGCGACAAGGAAACCGGTATCGGCTGGATCAACGACACGGCGTATCCCTTCATTTATCACTACAACGCGGGATCCTACATGTACGTCTTCGACGGGTTTTCCTCCCTCGAAAGTATCTACCTGTTCGATTACGCCAGCGGGGATTTCTACTGGACCTCCGATGCCTACGGCGGCTGGCACGCCAGCCTGACCAGCGGCAACTGGAACGACTGGACTCCGTAACCGGACCGCCGTCGCTCCCTTTCCTTTTCAGGCACCCCCCTCGCGGGGGGTGCTTTTTTTATATCATGTCCGAATACAATTGCATGAATATCGTTTCCGCCGCCGTCCCCCATGCAAAGCGGGGATCCCGGGCGTTGCCACCCCGCCGCTCGTAGCGAACGGGCGACAGCCGTTCGCACC
>JAAAOD010000228.1 GCA_009908535.1 Verrucomicrobiota bacterium | reverse complement strand
GGCGTGAAGGCGCTGTTCCAAACCTTCTCGAAGCAGATGCGCGAGCGCGGCATCGAACACCGCGAGGGCAAGATCGTCGACGCGACGATCATGGAAGTGCCGCGCCGGCGCAACAGCCGCGAGGACAACGCCCGCCTCAAGAAAGGGCAACGCCTGGAGAGCTTCGACAAGAATCCCGCCCGGGGGCGTCAGAAGGACACCGACGCGCGTTGGACCCGCAAGCGCCACAGGAGCCACTACGGCTACAAGAACCACACCAAGGTGGACGCGGCCAGTAAGCTCATCGAGGATTACTCGGCCACGGAGGCCTCGGTCCACGAGTCGCGGGAGATCGCGCCGTTGATGGAAGCCGGGGACGGGTTCGTCTTCGCCGACGCCGCCTACGACGGCGGGCCGGTGGCCGAAAAGTTGCAGGCGCTCGGAATCGAATCCTTTATCCACCGCAAGGGCTGCCGCAACCGTGACCTCAATGATGCCGAAAGGGCGATCAACAAGCTCAAAAGCGGGGTCCGTTCCCGGCTCGAGCACGTTTACGGTTGGATGTTCCGCCGCGGCAAATGGGTCATCCGAAGTATCGGCATGGCAAGAGCCCAGCGATGTATCGGAATGGCCAATCTGGTCTACAACATGAACCGCTTCACCTTCCTGATCCTGGAGACGGGATGAGCGCGTGGAAATTCCGGAAAACCGGGGTCGAAAAGACTCCGGAAGACGACCGAAAGCCGAAAATTGGCCCGAATAAAGGCGTTCTTGAAGGCTCTGGTTGGCCAATGTCATGAAAATCAACCTACACAAAGCAAATCACGGTGCTTGCGGGTGTTTTTAGAGGTCCCCTTAACATGTATGGCTCCTTTTCTGTTCAGGTTGGTTCTTACTAAGCCACCTGTCCAGTTTTGCGGAACCACTTCAATCCGCCTCAAGGATAGACCACCTCCACGGCGCGGTAGAAGCGCCGGGGGACTGAGGAAACGGGGCTGTCGGACCGGGGCTCCCCATTGTCGTACCAGAAGAGCCGGTCGTCGCTGACCTCGAACCCGGAATCGGCGCCGACCTGCCAGTCGGGGCTGTCGAGTCCGGTATTGCTGTACTGGATCTGGTAGACCTTGCCAGGGGTGACGGGGAATTCCATGAAGTACTGGACGATGCCCTCGCCGGTCTTGCGCGGCATGAGGACCGGCGAGGCCAGGCGTTCCTCCACCAGGTAGGGATCGAGGGTGCGGGCGGTGCCGTCGTTGGCCGGCAGGTAGAAGGTGTAGGTTTCCTCCCTGCCAGGACCGCGCACATGGGTGAGGGTCAGCGCCTCGCCGCCGTTGAGGATCAGCGTTTCCCCGGTTGCGGCGGAGAAGAGGTTGTTCAGGTCGAGGAGGACGGTCGGGGCCGGGACGGAGTGCTCCCCGACAAAAGAGGCGAGGTCGGTCAACGCGCCGCTGATGGAAACGAGCATGAGGCTTCCCTCGGCCGGGGTGACACCGTCGCTTTCGTAGCAGTCAAAGCGGATCACCGGGTTGGCCTGCCCGAACGCGGCTGGGCTGATGCGCTTGACCGTGTTCGCTGTCTGGACGGCGGTGAGGGTGCCGGTGGTGACCGAGCTGACCGCCTTCGAGATAGTTACGGTCCGGAAATAATAGGTTGTGGCCGGGTCCAGCCCAGCGGCCATGGCTTTCATGACCCCCCGGTCCTCGGCGTCGACCTTGACCGCCCCGCTGTCGTTGAACAGCGGGTGGCCGGTGATAACGGCGCCGACCACGGGATTGGTTCCTCCCGGATCGCTGTAGACCTCGAGACCGGCGGTCGCCGCCTCGTTCGAAAGCCAGACCACCGAGAAAGAGCCCGGCGTGATGTCGGTCGTGCGCGTCCCGCTGATGCCAGGCGCGGCGTTGAGGGTAAGCGCCGCCAGCGGCAGCGTGCAGAAGAGAAGGGTTCGCGGGAAGATGGCTGGTTTCCTCATGGATTGATTTGAATGGTGATGTCCAGGATGTTGCCGGTCAGCGGGCCGAGAGAGGTTCCGCCTCCGTCGAGAAGATTGTATTCAACGGTGAACGAATAGGTGCCCGGGACGGCGCTGCCCGAGGCGAAGATCTCGAAGTCGAACTGCACCTCGGTCGCGCTGATGAAAGCAGCCCCTGTTGTTGTGTAGGTGACGCCTGCAGGAACATTGTTCAGGGACTCCGTGTAGGTGGCGACCTGGCTCATCACGCCCGAGTCACCACTGACAACGGCAACATCTGCGATCAGGCTGCCGACGGGCATGATATAGTCCACGTTCGTGTCATAGGTGACGGAGACCTGGTCCTTGGCGTAACCGTTGAAGCCGCCCAGCCCGTTCTCGGCGAGGATGTAGAGGATATTTTCCCCGGTTGTGAGGGTGTAGGGCAGGGAGAAGATGCCGTTGGTGATGGTGGCGCTCTGGCCGTTGATGACGACGCTGTTCACGTTGCTGCTGACCGTTCCCGTAATGGTGATATTTGGCGTGTTCACGAGATCGCCGTCCGCCGGGTAGGAGACATTGAGCAACGGCTGGGCCGCCTCCATGTTGACGAGGTAGGGCTCGTTCGGATCGACATCGAAGGCCGGGCCGTTGAGGTCGTTATTGTAGACGGAAACCGTCAGGAACCGGTTTTCCATGGGCAGGTAGCGCTGGATGCTGGCCACGACCCCCTGGTCGGACAGGTCGAAGAAGAGATCGTGCGCGGTGTATCCGGCAGGCGCAGTGGGGATCCGGATAATGTTCGGTCCGGGGTGCACTTCCGGCGTCGTTGTCGAGACCTTGCCGCTGACGGGGACGGTTGTCGCCCTGAGGGCGTTGACGATCATCCCCACACCGTCCTCGATGTCGAAATCCGTTCCCTGGGGCAGGACACCGTTGTATTCAGCGGTCTGATACAGCCCCGTGGCTGGATCATACTTGCTGACGCTGTCGACGACCATGTACCCGCCAAGGTCGCTCAAGAGGTCGTAGGCGGAGTAGCCGGCCGCCGGGACCAGCGGATAGACAAACAGGTTGAAGCCGGCGTGAAGGGGGATCGAGGGGGCCGCCGGGTTGCTTCCGCCGTCCTGCTCCTCCAGATTGGACGTTCCGTCAAGGTCGCCGTCCTCGAGTCCGTCCGGCACGCCGTTCCCGTCGGTGTCGGCGTTGTTCGGATCAGTCAGGCTCTGGTTGGTTTCAAAGTCGTTGTTCAGGCCGTCGCCGTCGATGTCGTCATCGCAGACGTCGCCCATGCCATCGCCGTCGAGGTCGGACTGGTCGGCGTTGGAGGTTGTCGGGCAGTTGTCGAGCCAGTCGCTGATTCCGTCGCTGTCGGCGTCGGCCTTGCCCTCGGAAACAATCAGGGCGAGCAGGGCATCGGCGGTGTCCTTCGGGTCGGCGTTCCAGTCGCCCGAGGCACCCTGCTGGCCGATGAGCCAGGACAAGGCGTCGACCGACGACTTGGCCGCGAGATCATCCGTTCCGAGTACCCGGTAGGCGAGGGCGGTATCGCCCACCGTTCCGGACGGCGACCCGAAGCTGCCGTCGACATTCTGCAGCCCCTCGACATATGCGATGCCGTTCTGGATGACGGTCGAAAGGTCCTGGGATTCCTCGTACTGCAGGAGTGCAAGGAGGGCCTCACAGGTCAGGTAGAGGTTACTGTCGCGGAGGACCTGGATGCCCCATCCGCCATCGGGGTTCTGTGCGGCGATCAGGTATTCGACCGGGTCGGCAATGGTCAGGGTGCTGAATCCGTCCACCGTGAAACTGACAGTGAACGCGTAGTTGCCGGAAACAACCCCCTCAACCCGGATATAGTTCGGCCCGGCATCGAGGTTCAGTCCGCTCAAATTGATGTTGTTCCCGGAAATGCCATCGTAGGAGAGGTCACCCGGACCGGGAGGCGAGCCGGACTTGACCTGGAAATTGATCTGGCCGTCGGCCTGGTTGATGACAATGGCCACGTTCGTCGCGCCTTGGGGAAGGTTGAAACTGAAGGTGTCGATGGCGCTTGCCGCGAGGAAGCGCGGCCCGATGCCCAGCCCTTCGGGCAGGCCGGCGGTTCTCAGGTAGCGCAGGGCGAGGGCTGTATCGATAGTGTCGCTACCATAGCCGTCGAGCAGTCCCCATCCGCCCTCGGGGGCGTTGGGGGCGGTTCCGGAGGTCGAGGCCTCGCGCTTCGTATTGAGAATAGCCGTAGTGATGTCGCCGGTGTCCTCAAGGGCGTCGCGGCGGAGGATTCCCTGCCGAACCCGCTCGTCGGTGTTGTCCAGCGGCAGGCGCTCGAGCCAGGCGAGGGCGAGGGCGTTGTCAAATCCGCTTGCCCCGACAATCTGCAGGCCGAGGGTGGCCGGGCGCGTGGCGCGGCCGACAGTTCGATCGTCGCCGGTGCCCCAGCTGCCGTCCGCATTCTGCTGGCTCTCGAGCCAGGCGACGGCGTCGGCCATTTCGGGAGAAAGGGTCTGTCCGAATGCCGGTGCGGACATCAACCCGATGACGGTTGCAAAGCCGAGCGTGACGGTGAGTGCTTTCATGATGAGCATTCCTTCATGAGAGGCTTGAGATGCGGGATTGGTGGGTAAGGAGGCCTTCGCGGAGCCGGGTGGCGTCCGCAGGGGAGAGCCTTGCCCAGTTGTAGGTGGATTTGGTGCCGCGGCCCATGCCGCTTGCCGAGGCGGCGTAGATGCGGTTTAAAATGAGGATCGACGGTTGCGACCAGCCCTTGAGCCTGACGAGGCGCCAGACGCTTTGCCTGCGGGCCGCCCCGTAAGCCGTCGCCAAGCGAGAATCCAGCTCCGGCATCCCGTGGATCCTGCTGGTTGCGGCTTCCCCGCGTCCAAGCAGGAAAAGGAGAAACCTCTCCGAGGGGAAGGTTTCCGCGGACAGGTCCTCCGCTTCCAGCTCCCCGAAGGCGTCAAGCATGTCCCGCGTAAAGGAGCCGTCGCGGTCGAATACCTGGACGAGGCAGCGCCGCCCCTTTTGGACCGTAAACTGGCTGGGTACCTTTTCATTGTCCTCAAAAACCGAATACGTGGCCACTGCCTTGCCGCCCTGCAGCTTCGCAAGCTCGATGGATTGTGTCGGTTTGGGAAGAAAGCTCATGGATATTCAGCGGATAATGACCCATTGCCCGTCGATCCGGGCGAGTTGAAGGGGAATGGCGAAGGTGTCCTTCATGGAGGAACCGGGCTTGGCGATGCGCTTGCTGATTATCGGTCCCCGTCCGCTCATGTAGGTGACCTCGACCACCTTTGTGTTTACGGGATAAATACGAAGATCGGAGGCGTCGAACGGCTGCAGCCCCCACCCCGGGGTGCCCGCGAGACCTGCAAAGAAAGCCTCCCGGCCGGCCTCCATCTCCGCGACAGACTTGTACATGCCGGCCGCGAACTCGCGTGTCTTGGTCTCGAACAAGAGCCCCCATTCCTTCGGGCGCCTCGTGTCTATGACCGTGTGGACCTGCTTCAGGAAATCGATCAGCTCCCCGCGCTTATCCGGGTCGGCAAGGGCCTCGTGGACATTCTCGCCCTGCTCCCATGACCACTCGTGGGGAAGGTCCAGATCGATCATCTCGTCGATGACGACCGCCTTTCTCCGGGAAATCAGCTTCAGGGAAATCAACTCGACTTTGGCCGCCTCCGCATTCCGGCCGCGCAGGATGATGGTGTCGAAGGCGCCGTCCGGATCGACCAGCCACCGGTGCCCGGAGGCGAGGTTGGCCCGCGGCAGGTCAAGGGTCCGCATGCCCCCCTTGAGCCCGAGCCCTTCCCAGCGCATGGTGGCCCGGTGGTTGCGCCCGATGAGGATGAGCTCGGCTTCCTCGAGCGAGGCCGAGAGGCCGAGGTAATCCAGCCGATCGGGTGAACCGGTGACGGGCTCTTCAAGCTGCATGTGCAGGCTCCACATGTCTTCAACCTCGGATTTAAGGACAAGCCGACCCGACTCAGCGTCGCGGCTTCCGCGGACCAATTGGATCTCCGCAGGCGGGATTTCGCTGAGCCAGAACTCCTGTTCCGCCTTCACGAACTCGTGGAAGATCTTTTCCCCGGAGTCGAGGTCCCTGGGCTGGCCGTCGTGGGGATGCCTGACAACGCTGAGGGTCAGCTCCTGTTCGAGGGCCCCGGGATCCGGCAGGAAGAAGACCTCCAGACGGTTGGCTCCGTCGACAAGGATCGGGGTTATCCAGCGCGAATAGCCCAGCTGCGGGCCCGGGCTTCCCGCGACCGGGAATCCGTTCATGCTGACCTCAACAGCCCCGCCTAGGGCCATCAGGTCGAGGTAGTAATCCACCTTTTCGGCTCCGGCACAGGTCGACACCGCCGCCAGCAGTCCGGCGGCCTGAGTCATGAATTTCCTGATACAGCAATTAGCCATCAGTTCCAGGGGAGCAGGACGTCTTTGCGCTCGTAGACGGTGAAGCCGTCATAAACGGTGTAGGTTTCCTCCGTGGTCCAGAGGCCCCAGACCGCGCCGATCTTGTAGCCGAGCTTGAGGGTCCCGGCGACCACCTTGGTCTGGCAATTGACCTCGGGCGGTTTGGCCTGGGCCCCAAAGCCGGAATCAGCCTTGATTTCGGCGGTGCCCTCGATGGTCACGTCAATGGCCCCGCTGGCCACGCTGGCAAGACCGCCCACACCGATGGCCACGCCGCCGGTCGCCCCGCCGAGGACGGAGAGGTTGCCGCTTAGGAACAATTCAACATCGCCTTTCAGTCCGATCTTCCCGGTCAGCTTGATGAAGACGGCGGCCTCGGCGAGAACCGGCGGGAAGCCGGCAAGGCCGGTGCCGATCTTGAAGGTCGGGGAAAGGGAGCCCGCGATTTCCCCGCTGAACTTGTAGGTGTAGCTGACCTTGTGGCTGCCCGAAATTTCCTTCCACTGGTTGGAGAAGGATATGGAACCCGAGAAGTCGGGGTTCAGGGAGAACGGGCCGCCTGCTGCCTGGGCCACGCCGTCAAGGGCGTCGAGGACATCGAGGATGGCCTCGAAATCGACGGCGCCACGGGTGATCTTCGCCTCCCTGTTGGAGTAGGCGTCGATGCGGGTCGGGGACGGGCAGTCCGGGGTCACCACGTTGTAGGTCTGCGGGATGATGTCGTAGAGCAGGAAAGCTGTGGAGAGCCAGTTGGCCACGTCGAAACTGACCGTCTTGCCAAAGAGGGTCTGGGAGGTGGACCCGGAGACCGTCCACTCGGGGTTGCCGGTGGCGTTTTCGAGCGTGCAGGTGATGGTTTCCCCGGCGAGCTGCGGGACAACTTCCAGCAGACTGCCGGAGGCTTTGCGGCCCTCCTTGTCCTTCACCGTGACCGGCCTGGAAACGATATTGATGGTCACGGAATCCGGCGTGCAGCCGCCGCATTCGCCTCCGCCGCCGAAATTGAACGGGTTGGCCCCGACACCGAGGGAGGACGGTGTGAACTTCACTTCCTTAGTGGAGGTGGATACGTTGCATTCCGGGTCGTAGTTGTCGATCTGCACCTCGATGGTGATGGTCCGGGTATCGCATTCCGAGTAGGTATAGCCCGGTTCTAACGGGGTTACCCCGATGACCGTCGCCCCGGTGCAACCCGGCTCGTCCGGTTCCTCGGCCGTGTCGCCGCCGGAGCTGCCGCCGGAGATGATGTAGCCGGCCCCGCCCGTGGATGGCGTCATGTCGATGTAGCCGGTCCCGGTCCAGTTGAGGTAGGTCAGTGTGTCGCGCGGGATGTCGACGACGTGGCCGGCGTTGATGGCGTCGATCACCTTGTTGATGGTCGCCGAGGGATGATTGAGCTGCGGGATAAGGGTGCCCGCATTGGCCGGCGTGATCTTGAAGAGCGGGATGCCCTGGTCGGAGGCGACCGCGAGGATCTTGATCGTCGAAACCGCCTCGACCCCGAGCTCCTCCTCGAAGACACGGTTTTCCATGAGCGACCCGCTGGCCCCCGAGATGCGGAGGAATTCGACCGTGTCGCCTGTGCCGTCGGTGTAGAAGGGCGAGATGATACTGCGGTCGGCATCGACGCCGACGCCCTTGAACTCGAAGGTGGTTGTCAGGCTGCCCGAGTAAAACGCCCTGATGCGCTGGGCGAGGATGGCGTTGCTGACCTCCTTGAAACTGACCGCGCCGAAAATCTTGTTGGTGCCGTTAATGTCCCGCTCGACGCGGTCGAGGTACTGGACGCCGAGCTGGTGGAGGTAGTAGCCGGTGTAGACCTCGGGGCAGCTGACATCGGGCGAGGTGTCGATATCCGGCTCGATCATGCCGGTGTCGATGGCGTGGCCCTCGTAGGTTCCGGCGAGAATGGTGTTGGAAATGGATTCCGCCACTTCGCCGGGCGCGGTAAAGTAGATCTCCGAATTCTGGGTCCGGCCGACCATGGTGCCTCCGGTGCCGGTGGCCACAATGCAGGTCG
>JAAAOD010000204.1 GCA_009908535.1 Verrucomicrobiota bacterium | reverse complement strand
TAATTACCGGGGCATGTTTTCCTACACCGGCCTTCCCGAGGCGACCCTCCACCGCCTGCGCGAAGAATACAGCATCTACATCGTCGAAAGCGGACGTATCAACGTGGCCGGGCTCAACGAGGCCAACCTGCCACGCTTCGCGCGGGCCCTCGCCGATTGTCTCTGACCCGGTCGCCTCAGCCGAAAAAGCGGTGCACCTTTCCTACCGCGGCGACCAGCTGTTCGACCTCGGCAAAGGTGTTGTAGAAGGCGAAGCTCGCCCGCGCGGAGCCCGCGAGCCCGAAATGCCGGAACAGCGGCTGCGTGCAATGGTGGCCGGTACGAATGGCGATGCCGTCCGCATCGAGAAAGGTGGCAATGTCATGCGGATGCGCGCAGTCGAGGACGAAGGAGATAACAGAGGCCTTTTCCCGCGCCTCCCCGATAATGCGCAAACCGGGAATCTCCCGCAGCCCCTCCGTGGCCTTCGCGAGCAGGGCGGTTTCATGCGCCTCAAGAGCTTCGCGGTCCTGCGCCTCGAGGAAATCAATGGCCGCGGCAAGACCGACCGCCTGCGCGACAGGCGGAGTTCCGGCCTCAAACCGGGCCGGCGGATCCTTGAACTCCGTCCCTTCGAAGGCGACATTCTCAATCATGTCCCCGCCGCCCTGGTACGGCGGCAGCTCCGCGAGAAGTTCCGCCTTTCCCCACAGACAGCCGATCCCGGTCGGTCCAAAGATCTTGTGGCCGCTGAAGACAAGGTAATCGCACCCGAGATCCCGCACCGAAATCGCAAAGTGGGGTGCTGACTGGGAGGCGTCGAGAAGGACCCGGGCTCCCAGCTCCTGCGCCTCCGCGATCAGTTCCCGTGCCGGGTTGATCGTACCCAGCGAGTTCGAAACGTGCACCAAGCCCACCATTTTCGGCTGCAGCTCGCGCAGTTTGCGGCGAAAATCCTCGCGGTTGATTTCGCCCTCCGGCGTAACTTCGGCCACCGCGATGCGGATTCCTTTGCGCTTTTCAAGGAGTTGCCACGGAACGATGTTGGCATGGTGTTCCATGCGCGTCAGCAGAACCGTGTCCCCTTCCCGCAAGAGGGTCTCGCCAAGGCCGGCAGCGACGAGGTTGATCGCTTCGGTGGCCCCTTTAGTGAAAACGATTTCCTCCGCCGAGGCAGTGCCGAGGAAAGCCGCCACCCGGGCCCGGGCGCCTTCGTAGGCCTCGGTCGCGGTCTGGGACAGGAAGTGGACCCCGCGGTGGATATTCGCGTATTCCTCCCGGTAAAAGCGGTCGAGACGCTCCAGCACGACAGCGGGCTTCTGCGCGGAGGCCGCATTGTCGAGGTACACCACAGGGCGGCCATTGAATTCCCGCCCCAGTAGCGGGAACTGGGACCGGAGTGCCGCCAGATCGGCGGCGGCCATGGTCTGAACTGCTTCCATGTTGCCAACCTACCCACGGAACCCCATCCCGCAAGCCCGGCTCAGCGTCCGATGGCATCCTCGATGGCGTTTTGCTGGCGCGCGATATCGTGCAGGGTGACGATGCCCATGAGCTTGCCCGGGTCGCTCGAGCTGACCACCGGGGCCTGCATGACATCCTCAAGGACGAGGATCTGGGCAACGTCGCGGATGCTCGTCTCCGGGTTAAGGCTGATGAGATGCTGGCCTTCCACGAGTTCGCCGACCGTCCGCGCCGCTTGCGCCCGCTGCTTCTCCTCCATCTCGTGGTGGGTGACCACGCCGACCACCTTGCCCGCCGCGTCGAGAACCGGGTAAGCATGATGGCGGAGCCCCTCCTCACCGATACGGGCGAGAAGGTCGTCGAGGTTTTCCTTTGCCCCCACCGTGACAGGGTCGAAGCTCATGATGGTGCTCACAGGCAGGTTGCGCCAGTCCTGGTCGCCCTTGTAGTGCGGCATCTTCTTCAGGTTGATCTTGTCCTGCAGAAGGAGGGCGTCGTACAGCGGCACCGGTTGCAGCTTTCCGGAAAGCAGCCAGGCAAGCATGTTCCCCGCCATGAGGGGAAGAATGAGGGCGTACTGCCCCGTCATCTCCCAGATAATGACGATGGAGGTCATGGGACAGCGGATGACGGCGGCGAAAAAGGAGCCCATCCCGAGAAGGGCCATCGCCCCGATGATGTCGTTGCTGTAGTGAAAAAGGGGCTGTGCCGCGCATCCGAGAAGGGTTCCGAGCATTCCGCCGATGAAGAGGGTCGGGGCGAAGAGGCCGCCGCTTCCCCCGCTGCCGTAAGCGAGCAGGGTGGCGATGATTTTTCCGCCCAGCAGCAGGGTCACCGTGGAAAGGAGAACCAGCCGTCCGTTCAGGGCCGTGTTCAGGTCATCGTAGCCGATCCCGAAAATGCCGAGGTGGCCATCGGCCAACATCGCCACGGTCACCCCGATGATCCCCACGCCAAGGCCGCCGAAGGCCGGACGGATCCAGGCCGGCACCGAGGTGCGCTCACGGAAAAACTGTCGCGTCTGCAACAGGCCCTCGACGAAAAACCTCCCCAGTAGCGCGCTCGCCAATCCCAGCGGCACCGCAAGCAACATCCACCAGTCCGTCGTGATCAGCTCCAGTTCGATGGCAAAGGCCGGGTGCTCCCCGATCGCGATCCGCTGGATGGCCGTCGCGATCACCACGCAGACAAAGATACCGAAAAAGGCCTTGCTGCTGAAGTCGCCCAGCAGCTCCTCAAAGACGAAAAAGACCGCCGCCATGGGCGCGTTGAACGCGGCGGAGATCCCGGCCCCCATCCCGAGCGGCACCATCGCCTGCACCCGTTTTTTCGCGAGACCGAACATCTGCCCGATCCACGAGGCAAGGGCGCCACAGATATGCACCGTCGGCCCTTCCCGTCCCAGACTCATCCCGAAACCCACCGAGAGTGTGCCGACGATGAAGCGGTAAACCGCCTCGCGAAGACGGAAGACCCCGAAGTCCCGGTAATACCGCGCCTTGGTCTGCGGAATGCCCGAACCCACAGCGGTGGGAGCCAGAAACTGCACGATCAGGCCCGTGAGAAGACCCCCGAGGACAGGGGCGATGCCCAGATAAAAGTAGGTCATCCCGCTGGATCCGTCGCCGATCCATTCCGCCATGGAACGGACAAAGTGGAAGACAAGGTCGATGGATTTATGAAAGGCCACCGCCACCGCGCCGCAGGCGATGCCCGTGATGATCCAGATGATCAGGTAGCGCTGTGTATCGGTGAAGTTCCGCCGAAGATAATCGGGGAAACGTAACCGCCGTTGGATCGTGCCGCCGAGGTTGGCTTCGCTCATTGGAGAGGATTGCATGGCAGCTGGAACCGCCTCTGGCAAACCCTCATCCGGAACCAGCCTTGAGGACTTCCCCGACCAGCCCTCGATGGACTTGCCTCCGGAGCGGATTCTTCCCAACGTCTTCCGCTGTCACCACTCCCCTCCCATGGAAAATTACCTCTACCTCTCCCTCATCCCGGAAGCCTTGATCTTTTCGCAGCTGCCTCCGGAACGTTTCGGCAAATACCTCGCCATCGGCGACAAGAAGCTCACCCGCGGACCGGCCATATTTTTCAAAGTCGATCCGTCCTTCGAGTCCGAAGCCTTCCAGCTCGCCGCGGCGCGGGAAAAGTGCGTCGCCCATCCCGACGGCTCTCCCCGGCGTTCGACCTATGTCTCCGTCTACGGCGCGCTGGCCAATATCCCCGTTTCCGCCCTCGGAAATTTGTACCTGACGACCAAGGACGGCCTCACCCTCGAGCTTGCCCCGAGCAGTGCGCCCCTCCCTGAACGCTCCGGCTTTCACCTTTATCAGGAACTCTGTCCGGTGAACCCGAAGGTGGCCAGCCCGCTCGGGCCGGAGGAATTCTGCCGCTACGTGACGAACCCGGAACAACCGGTCTTCATCCCGCGCCTTGTCTTCTGCGAACTGCGGCTGAACGGACTTGCCAGAGACCCCGAAAAAAGCTCCGCCCGCAACCTGCCCTACAAGGACGTCAATCATATCCGCGAGTGCCTCACCGCATTGAAATACCGGACGGACAAGATGACGAAGATCGTCCACCGTGACCTCAACCGGGAGCTGATCTACCCCGTGGTCGAAAACGCTTTCTTCGTCGGGGACCAGGAGGACGTCCGCGCCTACCCCTTCCCCTCCGAGGAGGAGCTGGAAGGCCCGCATCACACATGGTGGAGTTCGGCCACCTCGGTCTCCCGCTTTTAACCCGGTCCTTCCGTCATGAATTTCTCACTCCCCCTCCTCGCCCCCCTTCTCGGCTTCTTCGGACTGTTCTGCGCCTTCGCCATCTACCGCTCCATCCGCCGGCGCCCGGCCGGAGAGGGGATGATCGCGGACATTGCCGGCCAGATCCACAACGGCGCCATGGTCTTCATGCGCCGCGAGTTCACGATCCTGGTCCTTTTCGCCGTCGTTGTCGGCGGCGCCCTCGCCTTCAAGGATCCCTATGAATCCTTCGCCTTCTTCCTCGGGGCCATATGTGCAGGCGCGGCAGGCTTCATCGGCATGTACACGGCCACCAAGGCGAATGTCCGCACCACCGTGGCGGCCCATGAAGAGGGCGCCGGCGAAGCGTTGCGCACGGCCTTTTTCGGCGGCAGCATCATGGGATTGACGGTGGCCTCGATGGGTCTTGTCGGCGTCGGCGGGCTCTTCCTCTTTTTCGGGCGCAGCGAAGCGGACATCCACATCATCCACGGCTTTGCCATGGGCGCCTCCCTCGTCGCCATCTTCTTCCGCGTCGGCGGCGGCATTTTCACCAAAGCGGCCGATGTCGGCGCCGACCTTGTCGGCAAGCTCGAATCCGGCATTCCTGAGGATGATCCCCGCAATCCGGGAGTGATCGCGGACAACGTCGGCGACAATGTCGGCGACGTCGCGGGCATGGGGTCCGACCTTTTCGAATCCTACTGCAACGCGCAGATCGCCAGCATGGCCATCGCCGCCACGATGGGCGCCGCCATGGTTTCCGAGCTGGCGGATTCCAGCTTCAGCCTTCTCTTTCTGCCCCTTGCCCTGACCTCCACCGGACTCCTCTGCTCCCTCGCCGGAATGCTGCTCGTGCGGGCCAGCGCCGGCAAGGATCCCGCCCGCGCGCTCCGCACCGGGACACTCGGGGCCTCCGTCCTCTTTATTCTCGCCGCCTATGGGATCATGTCGCTTCTCGGCATCGAACCGGCCGTCTGGTTCTGTGTTCTCTGCGGTTCCGTCGGGGGCGTCTTCATTGGCCTCGCCACGGAGTACTACACGGGCGGACGCCCCATGCGCGACATCGCCAAATCCTCCCAGACCGGGGTCGCCACGGTGATGATTTCCGGCCTTGCCATGGGCATGCAGTCCGTGGTCATTCCGCTCGCCACCGTGGCCGCCATTCTGCTCATCACCAGCGAGCTGGCCGGCCTGTACGGGGTCGGCATCGCCGCCGTCGGCATGCTCTCGACGATCGGCATCACCATGAGCATCGACGCCTACGGTCCGGTCGCCGACAACGCCGGGGGCATCGCCGAAATGGGCGGCCTTGGGAAGAAGACCCGCGACATCACGGACTCCCTCGATGAAGTCGGGAACACCACCGCCGCCATTGGGAAAGGCTTCGCCATCGGCGCCGCCGCCCTCGCCGGCCTCGCCATCATCGCCGCCTACATCAATGTCATCCGTTCCCGCTACGATGATTTCAGCCTGCAGCTCGGTGATCCCGCCGTTCTCACGGGCGTTTTCATCGGCGGTTTCCTGCCCTTCCTCGTCAGTTCCGTGACGATGAACGCCGTGGGTTCCGCCGCCGGGGAAATGATCGCGGAGATCCGGCGCCAGTTCCGCGAAATCCCCGGCCTCCTCGACGGGGAGGCGAAGCCGGATTCCGCGCGCTGCGTCGACATCGCCACCGATGCGGCGCTCAAGCGCATGTTCCTGCCCGCCGCCATCGCCGTCTTCAGCCCCGTCCTCGTCGGCTTCGCCTTCGGGCCGGAAACCCTCGGCGGCATGCTCGTCGGCGCCCTTCTCGGCTGCGTTCTCCTCGCCCTCATGATGGCCAACTCCGGCGGCGCATGGGACAACGCGAAGAAATTCGTCGAGCAGGGCAACTACGGGGGCAAGAACTCCGACGCGCACCGCGCCTGCGTCGTCGGCGACACCGTCGGGGATCCCCTCAAGGATACCTCCGGCCCGTCCATGAACATTCTCATCAATGTCATGGCCATCGTCGCCCTCGTCATCGCGCCGCTGCTCTGAGGGGGCGGGACCCGCGGGTCAACTCTTCGTTCCCCGGCCCGTGCGGAGGATCCAGCTGACGAGAAGGAGGCCGAGAAGAACGGTGAGCGCGACGATGAGCAGGCCCGGCAGGACCGGCACGTCGCTCACCCCCGTCATCCCGTAGCGCAGGCCGTTGACCATGTAGACGATGGGATTGCCCAGCGAAACGAGATCCCATGGCGGCGGCAGCAGGTGGATGGAGTAGAAGACACCGCCGAGAAACGTCAGGGGAATGAGCAGAAAAGCCGGGATGAAGTTCACGTGGTCGAAATCCTGCGCGATGATCCCCGTGGCAAGGCCCAGCAGCGCAAAAGCGAAACTGGTCCCGAACAGGAAAAGCAACGTGATCCCGACGTTGTGCATCGTGCCCGCCCCCATGAAGGCCGCCACCGCCCAGATGACCCCGCCGACCATCATCGCCCGCACCACCCCCGCCATCGTGTAGGCAAGCGTGATCTGATACGGCTTCAACGGCGAGACGAGCAGGTCCACCACCGTCCCGTGCACCTTTCCGATGAAGAAGGAAAAACCGCAGTTCAGAAAGGCGTTTGTGATCGTCGCCATCATGACGAGCCCCGGTACGAGGAAGTCCGTATAGGGAATCCCGCGGATGACGTCGAGGCGGTCCCCCAGCGAGTAGCCGAATACCAGATACCACAGCATTGTCGTAAGCACCGGGCTCAACACCGTCTGCCCCGCGATGGACAGAAACCGGTGCATCTCCTTCCGGAAAAGCGTCCACGTCCCGAACAGACCGCCCTCCCCGCGCGCCCGCTCCCGTACCTGCGCGAAATGTTCCCGCGCCGACTGCTCCTGTTCTCGCGTCCGCATTACGCTGACGCCTCCCGCTCCCGCGCCATGACCCCGCGGAAAATTTCCTCCAGCCGGCTGCGCCCGCCATCCACACGCAAAGGGGTCAGACCTTGGATTTTGATCTGTTCCCAGATTGCCGGCATGACGCGTTGCGGTTCCGGGTTGGCACGGGTGCTGTCCTTGAAGGCGAAGCGGAGGCTCCGTCTGTCGATGAACTCCGTGCGCAGCTCGGGGATATCCTCAAAAAGGGACGCCGTCACCTCCTCGGCGAAGGTGATTTCGAGCCACCGCTCGCCATAGTGATTGAGAAGGTCATCGCGGTCCTCGACGAGGACGAGGCGTCCGTTCTGGATCATGCCGATGCGGTCGGCGAGCTGCTCGGCTTCCTCGAGGTAGTGGGTGGTCAATACGATGGTGGTGCCGCGGTCGCGAAGCCTGCGGACGTATTCCCAAAGCTCCTCCCGGAGTTCGACATCGACCCCGGCGGTGGGCTCATCGAGGAAGAGAACAGCGGGATTATGAACGAGGGCCTTGCAGATCATGAGTCGGCGCTTCATGCCCCCGGAGAGCCAGCGGCTGTTGTCCTCGGCCTTGGAACCAAGGGAAAAGATCTCAAGGAGTTCGCGGGTCCGGCGCCGGTAATGGCGAATGCCGAAGAAGCCACCCTGGTATTCAAGGATGTGCCGGCTTTTGAAAAAACCGTCGAAGTTTAATTCCTGCGGGACGAGGCCGATGAGCTGGCGCACGACGGGGTAGTCGCGCACGACGTCGTACCCCCCGACATCAATGCTACCGTCAAAATCCTGCACGAGCCCGGCGATGCAGCCGATCAACGTCGTCTTGCCCGCGCCATTGGGCCCGAGGAGGGCAAAGATCTCGCCGGGGGGAACGGTGAGGCTGACGTCGTCCACGGCGCAAAGGTCGCCGAACCGCTTTGTCACTCCGCTGATCTGGAGAACGCTGTCCACAAAGGCACCAAGGTGAAGGCGGATCCCGTTTTGCCAACCCTAGGAGGCGGCTTTTTTTTCTTCGGGCATCCGGTAATGCAGTAAGAGTCCCTCGAGGGCACCATTAAAGAGGGTCCGGGTCCATGCCGGCTTGAGGGGAATCTGCTTTGCCGCCGCGCGATTGGCGGTGAAGAGGGAAAAACCTCCCCCGGGAACGCGGCAACGCGCCGCCCAGCTGAGGTCGCGGTACAAAGCGACCAGTTCCGGTTCGGAGCCAAGGCGCTTCCCGTAGGGCGGGTTGGCAACGAGCAGTCCGCCGGGAACCGACGCCCCAGCCTCCTGCAAGCGGCGGCAATGGAAATCCAGACCGGCCGCCTCCGGAAAATGGTCACTGCGGATTTTCTCACAGAGCGCGACGGCCTCCGCGTCCCGGTCCGCGCCGTGGGCGGAGAAGCGTTTATGCGGTTCCGCTTTCGCGGCCAGCTTGTCCCTCTCGGTCTGGTGGACTCGCGGGTTGTAGTCGAGCCAATGGGTGAAGGCAAAATCCCGCCGCAGGTTCGGGTAAACCCCGCACGCGATCATCCAACCCTCGAAGCAGAAGGTTCCCCCGCCGCAACAGGGGTCGACAAGGCCTGCATGGTCCCGCACACCGCTCATCAGGAGAATGCCCGCGGCAAGATCCTCCTTCAAGGGGGCCTCCCCGTGTTCACGGCGGTATCCGCGCTTGAAGAGCGGGATCCCGGAACTGTCGAAGCACAGCGAAACCTCGTCCCCCTCGAGATGGGCGACGACATGGATTTCCGGCTCGCGTTTGGAGATGTCGGGGCGCTGCCCGTGCAATTTCCGGAAGGTATCGACGATGCCGTCCTTGATGCGGTGGACGACGTACTGGCTGTTGCGCAGGTGCGGGGATCGACCGTTGACATCGATCCGCAACGGTTTGTCCGGCGTGAAGAGGTGGTGCCAGTTGGTCCGCCGGGCCTGGTGATAAAGCACCTCGTACGTGCGCGCCCGGAACCTCCGTAACTCGACGAGCACCTGAATCGCCGCCCGCAGGCCCATGTTCACCCGGTAGAGCTCGGCGGGGCCGGCTTCGAATCGCACCGAGCGCTTGCCGCGACGGGTTTTCGCAATGCCGAGGGACTGCAGTTCCTCCGCCACGACGGTCTCGAGGCCGGGCCGGCAAGTGGCGACACAATCGTGCGGGTTCCCGGTCATCGGGGCCCCCGATGGCATACGGTGGCAGAAAGGAAGGGACTAAAAAGGGATGTCTTCATCGTCGGCGGGATACTCGGCCGGATCCTCCGCCGGTACGGCCGGCTCTTCCGCGACTTCCCGGCCACCCGCCTTGCCCCCGGCACCAGCATCGATCTTCCATGCGGCCAGATTGACGAAGTAGCGATCATTCCACTCCCGCCCGCGGATATCGAAGTGCACCGTGACCTCGGCCTCCTCCTTCACCGCATCAAGCAGTTCCGCCTTTTCCTTCAGGCACTCGAACTTGATCTCCTGGGGGAAACGCTCCTCTGTGCGCACGACAAATTCGCGCTTGGAAAAACCGCTCGGGAACTCCTGCAGAGGGAAGATCTTTGTAACTTTGCCGGACATTGTATACGCCATGGCAAGCAGGGAAGAAGGAGTCCCCGGCCTTGTCCACCTTCTTCCCTGCCAGAATTCAGGTAGGACCTTGGCAATTCTTCCTTCTACCAAGAAACGGGCCAATTTTCCCTGACAAAAAGAGGGGGATTCCTCAACTTCCGCAATGGTGAACGCCCGTGTGCAGACCAAATGGTTTCTTTCCATGGTGAGCCTTCTTGCCATCCTGGCCGCCCTTCTTGTCGCAGCCGGAGTCGTTCTGGAAAACCGGGAAACCCGCGCCGAGTCGCGGGAAAGGGCCTCCAGCGAGGCCGTTCTCGTTGCCAATGCCCTGCGCAACGACCTCTATTTTCAACGCGTCAGCGGTCTTCGGCCAACCTTGCGTACGATCATCCGCACATCCTCTTTCACGCGCGCCAAAGTGCTTGCGCCGGATGGCAGGCTGCTGGTGGAGGAACCGGAGACCGGGTCCCCGCTCTCCGTGGAAGGCTTCGGAAAACGGGAAAAGGGAAATTTCCAGCCCCTGCTGCGCGTCGAGGGGGATCAGCTCCTTCTGAAGCTACCGGTCGTCGTCAACGCCGGAGAAGTCCTCGGCACGCTGTTGCTGGCAAGGACCCCGGTTTCGGTAACGGCGACGACCCGCGACGCCCTCCTACGTCACGGGGCCCTTGGCTTTACAGGTTGGCTTCTGGCCTCCGTTCTCGCCTGGGCGCTTGCGCGCCGGCTTGCGCAGCCCCTTCGCGAACTGGAAGCCGCCACTGGTAAGGAAGATCCCGAAGCAGCCGCCTCCCTTCCCGTCCGCAGCCCGGACGAAATCGGGCAGGTGACCCTTGCCTACAAAAGGATCATCCATGAACGGGAGGCGTTGAAGCAAAGGCAGCGGGAATCGAGCCAGCACCTTGCCTTTATACTCGAGAAAACACCCGTCGGCTACATCGAATGGGATCCGGGCTTCCGCGTCCTCCAGTGGAATAAAGCCGCGGAGAAGATTTTCGGATATCGCCCGGAACAAGCAATCGGCCGTACCGCCAGCGAATTGATCATCCCCGAAGAGTTGAAGGGTGAAATTGCCCAGGTCATGCATGTCCTCCTGCGCGGTGAAGGTGGTCACGAAAACTACAACCGGAATGTCCGGGCCGACGGGGAATCCATCTTTTGCGAATGGCACAATGCGGTTATCCGCAACCGGCAAGGCGACATCAGTTCCGTGGCCTCGGTGGTCCTCGATGTGACGGAAACCACGATGGCGCAAAGAAAATTGAAGGAGGCCCTCAAAACCGCACGCGAGGCCACCGAGGCAAAATCCCGGTTCCTTGCCAACATGAGTCACGAGATCCGCACCCCCATGAACGGGGTGATCGGATTGACCGAGCTCCTCCTCAAGACCGACCTGACCGCGGAACAGCGGGATCACCTGCAGGTCATCCATTCCAGTGGTCAGGTCCTGATTTCCATCATCAAGGATATCCTCGACCTTTCCAAAATTGAATCCGGGGCCTTCACCCTTGCCGAGGAAGAGTTTCCTCTCCGGGAGTCCCTCCAGGACAGTTTTCACCTTTTTGCCGGGCAGCTTGAGGAAAAACAACTCGAGGGTATCTGCGAGTTGGAGGACGATCTGAGCAGAAGGGTTCTGGGCGATGTCTATCGTCTCCGTCAGGTCATTTACAACCTCCTCAGCAACGCCATCAAATTCACCGAGCAGGGGTATGTGCGCATGGAAGCGTGGGTCGAGGAAACGGGCGCGGACCGCCTGCGCCTCTTCGTCAGCATTACCGATACCGGGAAGGGGATCAACAAGGAGGCGTCCCGGAAGGTTTTCGAGCCGTTCAACCAGGGAGATGCCTCCTCGACGCGCAGCCATGGCGGAACCGGGCTCGGCCTCTCCATTTGCCGTCGCCTGTGTCAATTGATGAACGGGGAAATTCATCTCGAACACACCTCCGACCGGGGCACTTCTTTTACCTTTAACGTCGAGTTGAAACAGGCCTCGCGAAAGGCTTCCGCCGCGGCACAGGCGAATGGGGAGGACGGGGAATTACCCCGCGATCTGAAAATCCTTCTCGTCGAGGACAATGCCGTCAATCGGATGGTGACGAAGCGGATTCTCGGGGAACTGGGCTATTCCTGCGACACCGCCAACGACGGCAAGGAGGCCTTTGATAAAGTCATCCAAAATGGATACGACCTCCTTTTCATGGACCTGCAGATGCCGGTCATGGACGGGTTCGAGGCAACCCGGAAAATCCGGGAGCGCTTCGGCCAGCGTCCTTCCATCATCGCCCTGACCGCTTCCGCCGTCGAGGGGGACCGCGAGCACTGCCTCAAGGCCGGAATGGACGACTACATCAGCAAACCTATCCATATCGGGGAAGTCCGCGCCACCATCCTGCGGCTTCGCGACCGCAGGACAAGCTGGCTGTAGCTTACCCCGCCGGACGCAACCGCTGTACCCTGCCGACTTTGTTTCCGGTCGTCATGGAAAGGATGTAAAGGGTGCCATCCGGGGCGCAGGCGATGTCGCGGACGCGCCCCCGCTCCTTGATAAGCACCTCTTCACGAACGACCTTGGCATCCTCGAGGGCAAGGCGGCGCAGTTCCTGCGCGGCCAGTCCAGTGACGAGGAGGTCGCCCCGCCAGCCGGGAAAGGCGTCTCCCGTGACCACGTCCATGCCGCAGACGGCAAGGGACGGGGTCCAGTGGACGACGGGGTCGACCATCCCCGGCTTGCGCGTGTGCGCGGTGATGGGCGTTCCATTGTAGTTCATCCCATAAGTGACTTCCGGCCAACCGTAATTGGCCCCGCGGCGGATGAGGTTGAGTTCATCACCCCCGCGCGGACCGTGTTCGGTGGCCCAGAGGCCGCCGGTGGCCGGGTGAAGGACCATTCCCTGCGGATTGCGATGGCCGTAGCTCCAGATGCTGCCGAGGGCCTCCTCCTCGTTGGCGAAAGGATTGTCCTTCGGGACGCGTCCGTCGGGCCATATTCGATGGATTTTCCCGTTCGGGCGGTCCAGCTCCTGCGCCATGGCCTTCCTTCCACGATCCCCGATGGCGAAAAAGAGAAATCCGTCGTGGAAGACGATCCGCGTCCCGAAGTGGCGTCCGGTCCCGAGGTGGGTGTTTGCCGGGGCTTCGTAAACCGTTTCCTGATCCGTCCAGCGGCCCTCTTCAATGCGACCCCGGACGATTTTCGTCATACCGACGGTGCTGCCGCCGCGCTCTCTGGAAGCGGCGTTGTAGGCGAGGTAGATCCAGCCGTTCCGGCGATAATCCGGGTGCGGTTTGGCTTCCATCAAACCGCCCTGCCCCCTGCGCCAGACCTCGGGCAGGCCCGCGATCTCCTCCGCCTCCCCGCTGGCCGTGTCGAGAATGAAAAGCTGCCCGTCGAAGTGGGTCACGAGGGCCTTCTCCGGCTCCATGAATTCGATCGACCAGAGCACGCCGCCCCGCTCCCAGATGGTCTCGACGCGGAAATCGTGCTTTTCGGAGCGGAAGACGCCTCCCCGCGGCGCGGCCTTCCGCCGGGTCTCCTTCTTCTGCGCGAGCAGCCACTCCTCCCTTATGTAGATGACGAGGGCCCGGATTTCCTCTTCACTGAGAATGTCCCCGAAAGCCTGCATCCCGAGGTCGGGGAGCCCGTGGCGGATGATGTCGGTGTACTCCTCGTCGATGGCGTTCGTCCACCGTTCCGTCGTCAGCAGGGAGCCACCGAGGCCGTTGTCGAGATTTTCCCCGTGGCAAACGGCGCAATGGCGCTGGTAGAGGCCCTCCACCTCCCCGCCGCCGATCGCATACTGGGCATGGAGAGGGCCGGACGAGAGGAGAATCCCGGTCAGAAAAAGGATCGATGCCGGATATCGGTTCATAAACCGAGGGTGGCGACGGGCCCCGACCCGTCAAGACACGGACTCCTTTCCTGAGGCAAGGGGGCAGGAAGCCCAAAAAAAATTTCTTCCCATGCCTTCCCTTGACCGTTTGTGTAGGCCTGAACCAACGACTTTACCGCTTATGGCACACATGGACCGCACCCCCCTCGGCTGGCCGGAACCGCAAGGCCTCTACGATCCCTCCCGCGAAAAGGATTCCTGCGGAGTGGGCTTCATCGCGCACTTGAAGGGCAAACGCTCGCACGAAATCATCCACAAAACCCTCGTCATGAACCAACAGATGATCCACCGTGGCGCAAGCGGCTCGGATCCGGACACGGGCGACGGGGCCGGTCTCTTTGTGCAGATGCCGGACAAGTTCCTGCGCAAAGTCATGGCGGAGCGGGACGTGGAGCTGCCCGCTGAAGGCGAATACGGCGCCGGGCTCATCTTCCTCTCCCCCAACGCCAGCGAGCGGGAGGCGACCATGCAGCTGTTCGAGCACATCATCCGCGAGGAGGGGCAGACCTTTCTTGGGTGGCGGACCGTGCCGGTGAACAGCGACATTCTCGGCAAGACCTCCCGGCAATACGAACCGGTCATCAAGCAGGTCTTCATCGGACGCTCCTCCGACATCAGGGACACGATGGATTTCGAGCGGAAACTCTACGTCATTCGTAAGCGCGTCGGGAACGCGATCCGATTCAACGAAGTGCCTTCACAGTTCTACGATGTCCACCGTACGACCAAGCACAGCTTCCCGGGCGGTGAATTTTTCTACGTCACCGGGCTTTCCTCGCGGACGATGATCTACAAGGGGATGCTCACCCCCTGCCAGTTGGCCGATTACTTTCCCGACCTGCACGACGAGGACTTCGAGTCGGCCCTTGCCCTGATGCACACGCGCTTCTCGACGAACACTTTCCCGAGCTGGCCGCGGGCGCATCCGAACCGCTTCATCGCTCACAACGGAGAAATCAACACCGTGATGGGCAACGAGAACTTCATGAAGGCCCGCCAGGCCCTTTGTGACACGGACCTCTTCGGCGAGGACCTCGAGCGCATTTTCCCGATTGTCAACGAGGACGGCTCCGACTCGGCGCGTTTCGACAACGTCCTCGAGTTCCTCCACCTCGGCGGCTACGACCTCGCCCACGCGGTCATGATGATGATTCCGGAACCGTGGGAACGCCACGCCACCATGGATCCGGCCAAGCGGGCCTTCTATGAATTCCACGCCTGTCTCATGGAACCGTGGGACGGCCCGGCCTCCATCACCTTTTCCGACGGCTACCAGATCGGGGCGGTTCTCGACCGCAACGGCCTCCGTCCGAGCCGGTATTACGTCACCGAGGACGATCTCGTCATCATGGCCTCGGAGGTCGGCGTCCTGCCCGAGCTCGATCCCTGTTCCGTAGTGGAAAAAGGACGACTGCAGCCGGGCCGCATGTTCCTCGTCGACATGAAAGAGGGGCGCATCATCCCGGACGAGGAGGTCAAGGAACGGGTGTATTCGCTCCGCCCCTACGCGGACTGGCTGGGGGAGAAGCGCCTCCACCTGCATGATCTTCCCGAAAGTGCGGAGCGTCCGCCCAGCGAGCCGACGACGCTCAGCCAGCGACAGCAGGCTTTCGGCTACACCTACGAGGACCTGCGCCTGATCATCGGCCCTACCTCGGAAAAGGCGGTGCAGCCCATTGCCTCCATGGGCAACGACACGCCGCTGGCGGTGCTCTCCGACCGACCGCGGCACCTGTACCAGTATTTCAAGCAGATCTTCGCGCAGGTCACCAATCCCGCCCTGGACTGTATCCGGGAGGAACTGGTCACCGCCACCGAAACCTTCCTCGGCTCGGAAGGCAATCTCCTCGCCCCCGGCAAGGACAGTTGCCGCATGATCCGAGTCCCCAGCCCCCTGCTCAGCGACGAGGACCTCGCGCGCCTGCGCCACCTCGATCTGGACGGGTTCAAAGCCGCCACCCTGCCCGCGCTGTTCCCGGCCAACCGGGGCGGCAAAGGCCTCGAGAAGGCCCTCGAGGATCTCTTCGCTGCCGCCGACCACGCCATTGCCGACGGGGTCAACCTGCTCATCATTTCCGACCGGGGCGTTTCCCCGGAGCAGGCGGCCATCCCGACCCTGCTGGCGATGGGCGGCCTTCACCATCACCTCGTCCAGAAAGGCACCCGCACACGGGTCTCCGTCCTGCTGGAGACCGGGGAAGCGCGAGAAGTGCACCACTTCGCCGTCCTTCTCGGCTACGGCGCCGACGCCATCAATCCCTACATGGCCTTTGAAAGCATCCAGGGCATGATCGCGGAAAACATGCTCGAGGTGCCCTACGACAAGGCGGTGCAGAACTACCTCAAGGGCTCGACGAAGGGCGTGGTGAAGACCATGGCGAAAATGGGCATCTCCACCGTGGCCTCCTATCGGGGGGCCCAGATCTTCGAGGCCATCGGGCTCGATACCGAAGTGGTGAAGCGCTATTTTACCGGCACCGCCGGCCGTGTCGAAGGCGCGGGCATCGAGGCCCTGGCCGAGGAAAGCCTGCGCCGCCATCGCAAAGCCTTTGGCGGCCATGGCGAAAACGGACGCGACGGCGCCCTCGACCCTGGCGGCCTCTACCAGTGGCGGGCCGACGGGGAATACCATCTTTTTAATCCGGAGACCATCCACCTTCTGCAGAAGTCGGTGCGGACGAGTTCCTACGATGTCTTCCGCGCCTACACCGGCAAGGTCAACGACCAGAGCCGGAACCGCTGCACGCTCCGGGGCCTCATGCGCTTCCGTGGCAAGCGCAAACCGGTCCCGATCGAGGAGGTCGAATCCATCGAGGCCATCACCCGCCGCTTCAAGACCGGAGCCATGTCCTACGGATCGATTTCCAAAGAGGCCCACGAGACCCTTGCCATCGCCATGAACCGGATCGGAGGCAAGTCCAACACCGGCGAAGGCGGCGAGGATCCGGAACGCTTCAAGCCCCTTCCCAACGGCGACAGCAAGCGTTCCGCCATCAAACAGGTCGCCTCCGGTCGTTTCGGGGTCACGAGCGAATACCTCGTCAATGCCGACGAGCTCCAGATCAAGATTGCCCAGGGCGCCAAGCCGGGGGAAGGCGGGGAGCTGCCGGGTTCGAAGGTCTATCCATGGGTCGCCAAGGTCCGCCACTCCACCCCCGGGGTCGGCCTCGTCTCCCCGCCCCCGCACCACGACATTTATTCGATTGAGGACCTCGCCGAACTGATCCACGACCTCAAGAACGCCAACCACCACGCCCGCATCAACGTGAAGCTGGTGGCGGAGGTCGGTGTCGGCACCATCGCCGCCGGGGTGGCCAAGGGGCACGCCGATGTCATTCTCATCTCCGGTCACGACGGCGGTACCGGCGCCTCCCCCGCCTCCTCCATCTACAATGCCGGGGCGCCATGGGAGCTGGGCCTCGCCGAGACCAACCAGATTCTCCTCCTCAACGATCTGCGCAGCCGCGTTGCCCTTGAGACCGACGGACAGCTCAAAACCGGTCGGGATGTCGCCATCGCCGCCCTTCTCGGCGCCGAGGAATTCGGCTTCGCGACCGCCCCGCTGATCACCATGGGCTGCCTCATGATGCGGGTCTGCCAGAAGAACACCTGCCCGGTCGGCGTCGCCACCCAGGATCCGCGCCTGCGCAAAAACTTCACCGGCGAGCCCGAGCATGTCGTCAACTTCATGCGCTTCGTCGCCCAGGAAATGCGCGAGATTATGGCCGAACTCGGCTTCCGCACCATCAACGAAATGGTCGGGCATACCGAATGCCTCGATACTGCGGAAGCCACCGACCATTGGAAGACGACGCACGGGATCGACCTCACCAGCATCTTCCACAAGCCCGACGTGGGACCGGAAGTGGGGACCTACTGCACGAAGCAGCAGGATCACGGCCTCCACGAAGCCCTTGACAACACCCACCTTCTCAAGCTCTGCCGACCCGCCATCGAGCGCGGCGAGCCCGTCCGCCTCGAATTGCCGATCGTCAATGTCAACCGGGTCGTCGGCACCATCACCGGGAGCGAAATCACCCGCCGCCACGGGGCCGGAGGCCTGCCCGAAGATACGGTCTACCTTAAATTCAACGGAAGCGCGGGCCAGTCCTTCGCCGCCTTCACCCCCCCCGGCATGACCTTCGAGCTGGAAGGGGACGCCAACGACTACCTCGGCAAGGGACTTTCGGGGGCGCGCATCATCGTCTATCCTCCAAAAGGATCCCCCTTCAAGGCGGAGGAACAGACCATTATCGGGAATGTCGCCTTTTACGGGGCCACCACCGGGGAAGCCTTCATCAGCGGAATAGCCGGGGAGCGCTTCGGCGTCCGCAATTCCGGCGTCCGCGCCGTCGTCGAGGGCGTGGGCGACCATGGATGCGAATACATGACCGGCGGGGAAGTCGTCGTCATCGGGCGCACCGGGCGCAACTTCGGCGCCGGCATGTCCGGCGGCACCGCCTACATCCTCGACCTCGAAGGCGACTTCGAGGAACGGCTCAATCCCGACATGGTGAACCTCTACCGGCTCGTTGAATGCGAGGATAAGGAGATCGCCACGGTCCGTGAACGGATTGGGAAACATGTCGATCACACCGCTTCCGCCCGCGGGCGCTGGGTTCTCGACAACTGGGACGATTTGCTGCCCAAATTCGTCAAGGTCCTGCCGCGCGACTACGAGCGCATGCTCAACGCCTTCCGCAAGGTGGAGGAACAGGGCCTCTCCGGCGACGAGGCCGCCATGGCCGCCTTCGAGGAAAACCTCCGCGACCTCGCACGAGTGGCGGGCAATTAACGACAAGCACCACAAGCAATTGGAAAAATGGGAAAACCAACCGGATTTCTGGAAGAAAAACGGCAGACGGTCGGGGAGGAAGCTCCGCTCGAACGACTGCGCCACTGGAACGAGTTCAAGGTCGAACCGCCCGAGGAACAGCTCCGCAAACAGGGTTCGCGCTGCATGGATTGCGGCACGCCCTTTTGCCACACGGGAAACCTCGTTTCCGGCATGGCGAGCGGCTGCCCGATCAACAACCTCATCCCGGAATGGAACGATCTCGTCTACAAGGGACGCTGGCGGGAGGCCCTCGACCGGCTGCACAAGACGAACAATTTCCCGGAATTCACCGGCCGGGTCTGCCCCGCCCCCTGCGAAGGTTCCTGTGTTCTCGGAGTGATCGAGCCCCCGGTCACGATCAAAAACATCGAGAACGCCATCATCGACCGGGGCTGGGACGAGGGCTGGGTCACCCCGCGCATTCCGGATTCCCGCACCGGCAAAAAAATCGCCGTCGTTGGTTCCGGCCCGGCCGGCCTCTCCTGTGCCGACCAGCTCAATCAGGCCGGCCATGAAGTCACCGTCTATGAACGGGCCGACCGCGTCGGCGGCCTCCTCATGTACGGTATCCCGAACATGAAGCTGGAGAAGGAAAAGGTCGTGCAACGCCGGGTCGACCTGCTTGCCGAGGAGGGCGTCCGGTTCATCACCGGCTGCGAAATCGGCAAGGATCTTTCCGCCACGGAATTAAAGGAGAAGGTCGACGCCGTCGTCTTCTGCACCGGGGCGACGAAACCGCGGGACCTCCCTATTCCCGGACGGGACCTCAACGGCGTCCACTACGCCATGGATTTCCTCACCGCCAACACGCAGCACCTCCTCGACCATGGCGTGAACGGTTCCCTTCCCGAGCCCAACGCCCTGGGCAAGGATGTCGTCGTCATCGGCGGCGGGGACACCGGTACCGATTGCGTCGGCACCTCCCTCCGCCACGGTTGCAAAAGCGTTACCCAGCTCGAAATCATGCCCCGGCCGCCGGAAAGCCGCGCCCCCGACAATCCATGGCCCGAATGGCCGAAAATTTACCGCCTCGACTACGGCCAGGAGGAAGCCGCCGCCAAGCAGGGCGCCGATCCGCGCCAGTACCTCGTCATGACCGAACGCTTTCTCGACGACGGCCACGGCAACCTCGCCGGGCTCGAACTCGTCGATATCGAGTGGCAGAAGGACGAGAACGGCCGCTTCGTCCCGCAGAAAAAGGAAAACAGCCGCCGCACCCTCCCCGCACAGCTCGTCACCCTCGCCATGGGCTTCCTCGGGCCGGAGCAGACCATCGTCGAACAGCTCGGCCTCGCAACCGACCCGCGTTCCAACATCCAGGCCGAACACGAACGTTACCTCACCAGCGTCGAAGGCGTCTTCGCCGCCGGCGATTGCCGCCGCGGACAGAGCCTCGTCGTCTGGGCCATCAACGAGGGCCGCGGCGCCGCCCGCGAAGTCGACCGCTACCTCATGGGCGTCACCAGCCTGCCCTGAGAAAAGATCGTCCTCACGAAAAAGCCCGGTCCGCAATCAGCGCGGGCCGGGCTTTTTTCGGTTTGCGACAGGTAAAAGACAGCAAAAGCCGACTCAGCTTTTTCGATTCTGACGCCGACGACGCATCCAGAGGAAGCCGAAAAGTCCTCCGATCCCGAGTATCCCGATCAAAGAGGGTTCGGGCACGGGGGTGATATTTCCCGGCATGGAGAATTCAAGTACGTCATTTCCGCAACTCATCGTCCAGTGGAAGCCGATTTCGTCGGCGTCGCCGAAGACGGAGCCGGCGTCGGCAATGGAAATCTGCAGGAAGCTGTGATCGTCACTGAAGAACCAGGAAACGGGGACCTGGGAGGCCCCGCCACCGATGTAGCGAACTTCCTGGTTTCCCCGGAAGACGCCGCGACCAGCCTTGGAAAGCTCGATATTGGTATCTGGATCGGTGACGGAAAGGAGGCTGCCGCTCATCGGGTTGTCGCTGTCGACCCCATCGAGGTGGCCCTGGGCGTTGTCGTAAGTTCCCAGGGTAGCCGCGTATTCCCACGTGGTTGCGTCCGGTTGTCCGTAGAAGTCATCGAGCGTGGCTTCCTCGCCGTCGATCCAGGAAAGGCCGTCCGTACTGATGAAGAGATCGCCCATATAGGTATCGAGGAGCTCGTCGGCATCGGCCAGAAGATCGTCGAAGTAGTTCCCGTGGATTTGGACGTCGAGGACATCGGTAAGATCATTATACCGGAGGTTGAACCCGGTCAGATCGAAAACGTCGCCCTCGCCGATGACATCAGCTTGGTAGACGCTTTTGTTACTTGTAGGGTCACCTCCCCAGTAGAGATCCGGGAAAACGGCTTGAGCGGAGAGAGCGGCACCCGAAAAGAGCAGCGCAGAGATCGTGATTCCAGTTGTTTTTTTCATGAAGGACAGCAGATGAATGAATTGAATAATAAACAAGGCCGATATAGGTATATTACCCTATTTATGTCAAGGCGATAACCCACTTTTTCTAAAAACAAGGCCTATTTTATTGCCGCAGAAACGCTCAAAATGGATAGCCGACGGCAAAATGCAGGGTTCCGGACGGGTCCTCTTTCCGCGGATCGAGGTTGTGGCCGTATTCGAGGCGGACGGGCCCGACGATGGACTGCCAGCGAAGGCCGACGCCGGCGGACTCGAGGGCTTCGGCCCTCGGAACGAGTTGACGGGAACGGTTCATGCGCAGGACGTCCCAGAAGGCCACGGCGGAAAGCTTATCCGTGACTCGCACCTCGAATTCCAGATTAGCGAGAGCAAAGACCTCGGCGCCGATCCGGTCGCCGTTGGGGAGGGAAGGAGCGGCCTCCCCGCGCTGATATCCGCGGAGGGAGTTGGCCCCACCGGGGAAGAAGCGCTCTCCGAAGGGAAGGTTGTCTTCGGTGGGGCGCTCGCTCTGGAGGAGACCATAACGGGCGGACAAGTGGAGGAGGAAGTTCCGGGCGATGGCATAATGCCAGCTGGCCGAAGCCTCCCAGCGAAGGAAATTCGCTTCGCCACCGAGCTGTTCCGCGGCCGCCTTGACGAAGAACTGCAGATCGTATCCCCGGGTCGGATGGAGGGTGCTGTCGCGCCGGTCAAGGGTGAGACGAAAATCGAGGCTGGTCACCAAGGCTTCGTCAAGAGCGGGGAAAAGCTCCGCACTGTCGCGTTCGTCAAGGACATCCTCGAGAAGGTAGCCGACCGTGGCCTCGACCCCGAGCTGGTGCAACCTCCGTGAGAGCTGGAAGCGCAAGTCGTAAAGGGAGCGCTCGAAGCTGATCTCCTCCCGGAACAGGTAGCGGGTGCGGAGGAACGCGTTGAGGTCCCGATCGAAAAAGTGGGGAAGGCTGGCGCTTCCTTCCAGTTCCAGATCCTTGAAGCTCCGCTTGGCGTCGAGGCGGTACCGATGGGCCCGACCGAAAGGATTGATTCTCTCCCAGCGGATGCCCGCCCTTCCCTGCTCGTAACTGCCCCAGCCGAATCGGAGATTGAGGGATTCCCGCTGCCCCGGAGTGAGCTGGTATGTCACAAGACGGCCCTTTTCCGTATCTTCGGTCTGCAAGCGGACGTCCCGGAAGATACCGAGCGAAAGAAGCCGTCGGCGACCCTCTTCCACCTCGAGGATATTGTAAAACTCAGCTCCACCGAGGTGCGTTTGCCGGTCGAGGACGGATTGCCGGGTATGGCCTTGTCCCTCGAAGCGCACGCCGGCGAACCGGACCCGGGCCCCCCGGCGCAGTTCCAGCCTGACCTCATACACCTCACGCCGCGCGGAGGCGTCCACCCTTACTTCCTCACTGGTGACGGTGGCCTCCGGGTACCCGTCCCGGTAAGCGGAAAAGAGGAATTCCCGGCGCACGCCCTCCAGCCAATCGCCGGTGAAAACGATCGGTTCGCGGAGGGATTCTTCTTCCTCCCGGACAAGGGAACCCTCCTCTCCGTACGTGCGCCGGACAACCCTCCCCACAAAATGCCGCGGGCCTTCCTCCACGATGAGGTGAAGGTCCACCTCCCCGCTGTCACCGCTTCGCTCCAGCCTTGTATCCGCGATGTCCGCTTCCTGGTAACCCGCGGCCTCGAGGGTCGTCACCAGCCGCCGCGAACGGGAAGCGAGATTCTGCTCGGTGAAGGCTTTTTGCCGCCGACCGACGAATAACCCGCCGCCGGGTTTGAAAAAGGAAAGGGCGGTTTCCTCCTCAAGGTGGTCGAGTCCCGAGAAACGCACCTCGCCGTACACTTCCAGAATGCCGGGATCGCAGCGATACACCACTTCAACCGGCCGCAGACCGACGGGAAGCTTGGGCTGGAAGGGCCATGCGAAGGTGTATTCCCGCCCGGGTCCTTCGGGCAAATCCAGCTCGACCGTCACTTCGGGCTCGCGATAACCTTCGCGGCGCAACAACTGCAAAAGGAGAAAGGCCCCGTCCTCGATGGTCGCGCTGTCCGGTTCCCTCGGCAATTCGCGCCCGTCCCCCTGGAGAAATTCCAGCCGCCGGTCCATCTCGAGATTCCGCCAGAGTCCGAGCCCCTTCACCTTGACGGCGTCCGCCCGGGCGGTTTCCCGCCCACCGATGAGCAAGAGAACCAGAAGGAGAAGAAGTCCGGTCTTTCCCGCGCTCATTTGCGATAGACCTCCCAGACGAGGTCAAGGTTCTGCTCGTCGTACTTGTCGTATTGACCATGCAGATACAGATTACGGCTGAGGTCGAAATACAGATCGACCGTGTTCTGTCCGGATTCGGATACATCCCGGCCGAATTCGACGGAGAAGCGTTCCCAGAACTCGTTTCGGCGTCCGACGGAGGATACGGCGCCTTTGCCGAGGTAGAGGCCGAGGGATCCGAGACCGCCGCCCTCGAGGCTGCCCGTGGCAAGGAGGCGGAGAATGCGGGCATTGCTCAGCGGCGGGGTGGAGTCGAGGAAGACGCGGGGATTGGAGGAGGAGCCGTCGGCACGAAGGGTAAGCACATAGGAGGATTGCCGGCCGGTGGCTTCGACATCGATCCGCAGTTTCTTCGGCTCCTCCCTTGTCGTGAAAAACTCCCCTTTATGGATGGACAGACGGGCGCCGGGGAAGAGGACCGTTCCGTCCCTTGTCGTCAGGCGGGCAAGGAGCAGCGGCTCGCGCAAGGTGCCCTGCAGACTCCCCTGTACGGAAAGCCGGGCCTCGAGATAGGGACTGCGCAGTTGCAGGAATTCCTTGCCCGCCAGCTCCACATCCAGCTCCCAATCGGCGAAGGGGTCCTCCTCGATGGAGAAGTAGGGCGGATTGGCCGCCGGACCCTTCCGCGTCTTCGCGGCGAGAGGATCAAAATCCATCAGGAGCACACTTTCCCGGAGATCGAGCCGGCCGCTGAGCCGGTGCGGCTCCCGCAGGCCACCGCGCAGCGTCAAATCGAGGTCGCTGCGGAGAAGCAGATTCGGCGTGCGGACGAGGGGGGCACGGTCGCCCTTCACGTCCAGTTGGTAGCGGAGATCTCCCTGCGGGCTCCAGCGCAGCCATCCGCCAAGCGAAAGTTCGCCGAGGCCCATCCGCCCGGAGGCGTCGCGGATCCGGATACGCCGCCCGTCAAAGGCCAGCTGCACATTCAGGTTTTCCACGGGCCGGGTGAACAGAGTCGAGCGCAGGCCCCAGTCACGGAAACGGATTTCCCCCTGTAGCCGGAATCCACTACGCAAGGTGAGATTTGCCGAGGCCGTGCCTTCGGGGCGCACGAGCGCGGGCAGGACCTCGGTGAGGTCCGCCATTTCCATACGCGGTACGTCCAGCCGCGCCTCCAGCTTGTCGGCCAGTTCGCGCAACCCGGAAGACCTCCCCTTCCGGAAAATCTCCTCGGGGGCAAGGGGAAGGGTGCCTTCGAGGCGCAGCCGCGCGCCTCCCCAGAGGCCGGTGGCCTCGTCGACCACGATCCCTTCGCCGGAGACAGCGGCCTTCAGGCGAAGGTCCCGCAGGGGCTCTTTCTCCAGCCAGCCGCGCAGGGCGCCGAAACCGGTGCTGCGGTCAAGTCGCAGGTCCAGTTCCCCCCGCGGAGCCTCCAAGGAGGGAAAGGCCGCCCTCGAGTCCGCGCACGGCGCCAAGCCATCGATAGGACGGATAGCGTTCGGCCAGTTCACCGGGAAGGAAAAGACGCAGCTCACCATCGAGACCGCTTTCGGTCGGTCGCAGGCGGAAAGGGCCGTCCTTTCCGTTCTCCGCGCGGACCACCCGGAACGGCAGCTGTAGTTGGCCTTTCACGACATCGCGCGCGCCCGTCACGCCTTCGACGTTACGCAGGCGGATGGACTCCCCGGTAACGTCCGCGGACAGGCGCAGTCCGAAGGGACGCGGCGGCCCTTTCTCCATCATATCCACATGGACACCGCCGACGAGACCGCCCGCTTCCTCCAGGAAGTCGGCCGACAATCGGCGGAGGACAAGGGAGGGCACCTCGATATCCGGGAAGAGGGAGGCGAGACGGTCGGTGGAAAATCGGGCGACCTCCAGCTGCAACCGCTTTTCTGCGGGGGCTATGCCGAAGGAGAAGCGGGTGGACTCCGCCGCCAGAACGAGTTCTTCCACTGCGGGCAGGCCGCCTATCGGCCAGCTCCCGCCGATCAAGACCGGCTCCACCAGCTCGAGTGCGGGGCGATCCCCCGTGCGCAGGCGGAGGTCCCGCAGGTCCAGCTCCCATGAAGAGGGATCCGGCCGCCGAAAGACAGCCTCAAGAGTCAAGGTATCGACGGCTGTATTCTGTAATTGCAGGGTGCCCGTGACCGATTCCATCCCCGCTCCGTTCCAGCGAAAATCGGTCTGGAAAGGCGAAAGCGGCGCCATCCGCACCACCCCGGCCTGCAGGGAACCCCGGTGGGTCCAGTCCCCGGGACGGCCCTCCGCCGAGGCCCGCAAGCGCAGGTCGCCGCTCCAACGGACGCCCCCGGGAAGCGGCGCCAGCTGCTCCGCGTCGCCCGTTCCCTCCACGGTGGCGGAAAACCCTTTTGTAGCGAAATTCCATTGCCCGTGCCCGGTCAGGGAAAAGACGGCCTCGCCCTCCCGCGGCCCCCCTTCCACCAGAAGTTCCCTCACCTCGAAGAAGGGCTGCTCGTAGATCCCCTCCATGCGGGCATTGAAGGCGGGAAAGTCCGCGTACCGCACCCCTTCCCCGTTCACTTCAAACTCGACCCGCGGAGACTCCCATGTCTCACCGACAAAGCGCGCCCGGCCGCGAAGCATGCCCTCCGCATCGAGAAACTCCTGTCTTGCAAGGTCCGCCTTGACATTGAAAAGGGCCTTTCCCTCCAGCACACCTTCCGCGAAACGATAGGTGACGGGATCCGAAAGGCCCGCCTCGATCCAGTCCCACCGGATGTCGACCTGCCGCAGGGCGAGGTGTTCCCGGTCGCCCTGTAGTTGGATTTTCGTGACAACCGGGATTTCCCCCATGCCGGCCCCGCGCACCCCCGTGCCTTCCACGGTGGCGTCCAGTTCGTAACCTTCGAGGGTAAAGCTCCCGTCAGCGGTCAGGCGCGGCTTTTCCACCACCGACAGTCGCGGAGGCAGGAGGACCTCAGGGATCGGCCACAAAGTGCTTTCCAGCTTTCCGGAAAGAGACTGGCCTTCCTTTGGAAAGAGGATCGAGAGGAACAACGGGACTTCGCTGGAGCGTACCTCCGCATGGACGCCGGCCGCCTCCCCGTTGAAGCGGATCTCCGCGAAGGCGCTCATCTCTGCGATTTCCGGGTCCAGCGTCAACTGCCACCTTTCCCCCGAAAGCAGCCGCAATTCCATCGCCGCGGCCGGCACGTTGGCCGCGGGCGAGAGGCGGGCACGCAGCGAACGGCCTTTGATCCGGACGTTCTCCGCCCCCAGCAGCCATCCGCGCTTTTCCTCTCCCGGCTTTACGATCCGCAGGCCCTCGACGGATCCTTCCGGCAACCGCGGCAGCATTCCTTCAACCAACGGGCCGATTCGCCGCCAATCGGCTCCCCTCCCTTCGACGGGCCGGTCCCGACCGGGCTCGCTGCCGACAACCACCTCCACCATTCCGGCCGCGAAAAACGGCCGCCGCGCGTCGTCCAGCAACGCCAAAGCTAAAGGTCCGAACTGGGGAAGCTCCAGTCGATCCGCGGTCAGGCTGAAGGCGGGGCCCCGGACGGTCAATTCCCGCAGGGTCCAGCGGCTGAAGCCGTTTGCCTCCACCTCATCCACGGCCACCTCGTACCCGGCCCAGTCCGCAACCGTCCTGAGCAGCGAAATCCCCCACAGCGGCGAGGTCGCGCCCACAAGGAGCACCGCCGCCAGCAGGCCGCCCGCCCCCATGAGGATTCCTCGTCTTACACGCCGAATTCGCCTGGGCATTCCCTATCCTTCCGCCCGCCGAGCTCCCCTGTCAACGAAGGCGAGGCCAGGGTCTCGAAAGAGGAAACCTGGCGTCTCCCGGCCAAGGCGTTCCCGAATTTGGGTTGGCCCGTCATTTCGGAATGACAGGAGAAGCGCCTTCCTTCAACCTGACCGCATGAGCGAGCCCGAAAAGGATCCAAAAAAGGCATTCATGGACAGCGAAACCGAGGCACAGCGCATCCTCGAGATGTGCGAAGGCCGGCTGCTGCAGGCGATGGGGGTGTTGGAGCGGCAGTTCACCACCCTGCATAACCGCGCCCAGGTCCTCTTCAGCTTCTGCGGGATCGTGATCACGGTGACGGGGTTTTCCGGACGCCTCATCGCCGGAACCAATGCCGCCGCCCAGGCCTTCATCGTGGCCGGGCTGGCGGTCGTGATCGTCACCGCCTTTTACATGTTCCATTCCGTAATGACGCTGCGCTGGGCCACCCAGCGGCTCGATACGTCCCCGGAACGCACCGTCCGGAGGATCCTCGAGCGCCGCAACCTCAAGACCCGCGCCTACAAGCGGGGCGGCTACCTGCTCTTCGCCGGCCTCATCCTCTACAGCGTCGCCATCGCCATCATGCTCTTCAATCCGATGCCGCTGGAAGTGCCGGCGCGGTGAGGGCCTGTTCTTCCGTCAGCGAGTGGCGTCACCTCCAGCGGCTGCTTGAAAATATCTTCATCCAATTGGATTGGTCCGAGCACCTTAGGTCTATGAGCTACCAGGGGATCCCGTCTCGGCTCGAATCTTCTCTGCGCGCTCGTCTCCACCCTTGCACAGCAAAATATCGCCAGCTCTTGGATCAGAGGGTTCGATGAGTTTTGGATCTCTCATTTCCTGTCCTCTCCCGGCAACGCGGGCAGACCCAACTCTTTGAGGAACGTATTGTGCTTCTTTGTCATCTCGCGGATGTCCTTATCGGCGGCGACGATGGATTTGTGGGTTTCGGCGAGGTCGATGATGGGCTCGGGTTCGGCGGTGCTGACGTAGCGGGTGATGTTGAGGTTGTAGTCGTTCTCCTCGATCTCATCCATGCCGACGCGGCGGGCGTAGCGTTCGACCTCGTCCGGGCGCTCGACGTAGGTCTGGACGACCTTTTCGATGTGGTCGTTGGTCAGCACGTTCTGGCGCTTGCCTTTCTCGTAGTGCTCGCTGGCGTTGATGAAGAGCACATCGTCGGGCTTTTTGCACTTCTTGAGCACGAGGATGCAGACGGGGATGCCGGTGGAGTAGAAGAGATTGGCGGGGAGGCCGATGACGGTATCGATATGGCCGTCGTCGAGGAGCTTCTTGCGGATTTTGGCTTCCACCCCGCCGCGGAAGAGCACGCCGTGGGGCAGGATGATGGCCATGACGCCGTCTTCCTTGAGATACTGGAAGCCGTGGAGGAGAAAGGCGAAGTCGGCGGCGGACTTCGGGGCCACGCCGTGGTTCTTGAATCGGCGATCCTTGGTGGTTTCCTCGCCGGGGGTCCAGCGAAGGCTGAAGGGCGGATTGGCCACGACCGCGTCAAAGGCGGGTTTCTTGGCCGGGTTTTCCTCGCGGAACTCGTCCCATTCATTCTCCAGAGTGTCGCCGTGGTAGATCTCGAACTCCGCATCTTTCACCCCGTGCAGCAGCATGTTCATCCGGGCGAGGTTGTAGGTGGTGATGTTCTTCTCCTGCCCGTAGATTTTGCCGATAGTGCCGCCGGCCTTTTCGATCTGACGCTTGATGTTGAGCAGCAGCGAGCCGGAACCGCACGCGAAGTCGAGCACCCGACTGAGCTTGTCGCGCTTGCCGCTCTTCGGATCCTGACTGTCGAGCGTGACAATGGAGGAGAGGATGTTGGAAATCTGCTGCGGGGTATAGAACTCGCCCGCCTTCTTTCCGGAGCCAGCCGCAAATTGGCCGATCAGGTATTCATAGGCATCGCCGAGCGTGTCTTTGTCCGCCGCAAACTCGTCAAGGCCCTTCGCGATCTCGGCGATGATCTTGGTGAGCTTTTTGTTGCGGGCTTCGTAGGTTTTACCGAGCTTCTCCGAACCGAGGTTGATTTCGGAAAACAGGCCGCTGAAGGTGCTCTTGAACGACTGGTTTTCGATGTAGTTGAAGCCCCGCTGTAACGTGCTGAGGAGATCGCCGTCCTGCTTGCGGGCCATTTCGGCGATATTGCTCCAGAGGAAGGCGGGCTCGATCACGTAGTGCACCTTGAGCCGCATCTGGTTCTCGAACTCGGCGACGTCATCGGCGTTGTTGTCATACCATATCTGGAGGGGCACGCGGTCATCGCCCTTCTCCGGCTCCGGATAATCCCCGCCGAGTTCCTTGCGGGCGGCCTCGACATAGTTGTCGGAAAGGTAGCGCAGGAAGAGGAACGACAGCATGTAGTCGCGGAAGTCGTCCGCGCTCATCGCGCCGCGCAGCTGGTCGGCGATGTTCCAGAGGGTTTTGCCGAGTTGGGCTTGGTCTTTTTCGGTCATTTGAAAATGTGGGAAAAATCGGTTTGACGGAAGACTGAATCTACGCGATATTCATTTGAGGTAAGCGCAGAAGATGTAGAGGCCGCCTGTAGTGAGTGGCAGCCCGATTGGGTGGGATCCTCGGTTTCTGGGACCTGCAATTTTTCATAAGCCCTCCAGGTGTTTCGCCTCGGGGGCTTTTGTTTTCAACTCTGCTAGGGTGTCCGGCCACAGTTTTATACCGTATCCTTGGAGGCTACCTTTGTGGCGGTAGAATGTCTTGGTCAAAAGCCGACTGTAGGCGGGCTCGCTCTCGCCATAGCGATTGCGCTTCACGGCAAAATGCATGCTTGAGGCGACTGCGTCGGCGGCTTGCAGGCCAGCCAGCTTAGAGTGCTCCACGGCTTTGATTTGCTCCGGCCGGATGGCAGTTGGCTCAATTTGGACGTCCTGAGGAAGTGGGCCGGACTGATCAATCAAATGCCGGAGGTAGGATTGTATCTGCTCGTAGGACATGTTGCTGCGGTTCGAAAAGATGATATCGCAGGACCCATCGCCTTCCCCGTCGATCCGATGGTCACGACACAGCCAAGACACCCGCTCCAACAGAAGACGGGTCGCATAGCGGTAGAGGAGGTATTTCTCATTCTGGAATTTCTCGGGTTCCTGGATCGAGGGTTTGTAGATCAAGACCGAGACCGTGCGCGCCGCCAAATTGCCAACCCGTCTTGCGTAGGGCACCCGTTGTTCATGCTTTAAATCGACAAAGTGCAGAGGGTATTTAAATGGTTTCGCTAGGAGCTTCCGCGTTTCCTTCAGGCACTCGACGACTTGGGCGTCGTTCTTAAGGCGAAGTACCAGCGCGGAGATAACGAACCAGCGCGAACTGCCCGATCCGTCCGCACGAAACCGGAATCCTTCGTCGCCGGATTCATCAATGTAAGCTCGAAAGCTCGCTGTTTTGTTGAGTCTCATTCGCTTTTGTCGTTGCGGAAGTCGTCCGCGCTCATCGCTCCGCGCAGCTGGTCGGCGATGTTCCAGAGAGTTTTGCCGAGTTGGGCTTGGTCTTTTTCGGTCATGGACTGAAAGGGAGAGCTTGGAAAAGAGCGGTGAGAAACGCGTGCTGTGATTTGTGGATCATCTGCGAGCGACAAAACACTTTGTTGATCATGAAATGTAAAACATGATCACCAAACCTATGATTTGGATGATCGGTCGTCATTTCCTTGTCTTTCGCTTCTTGATTTGGTCTTCGAGTGCTTTGAGTTCGGTCTCATCCTCCAGATCGGCTCGACGCGCCTCGACCGCTTTACGCTGCTGGTCGTATTCAAGATAAAGCTCGGAAGTGTCCCGCTCCATCTGCTTGTGGCTAATCGAGCCGGAATCGGTGAGCAGTGGAAAGCCATTGCCGGTGATGATCTGATCAACGTTTTCCTTCCAGAAACGCATCCGGGTTTCCTGGCGGTTCTTGGCGCGGAGTTCCGCAGTTTCTAGGAAAATGACCACGAGGCGGTTGAGTGTATCAATTTCGTCCTCAGTCAGGTAGTTCTTGGCGACAAGGATATCCCGCTTGCGGACTTTGTCGCCTTTCCAACTGAGCAGCCCGAAGTGGGGATCGTCGGCGTTGGCGCGGTCGGTGATCAGCTCGGCTGCCGTTTGCTGCGTGACGGCGTAGAGGAGCATGTTTTGCACGGTCGCGAAAAACAGCTGAGTTTCCGTGTCGGTCTTGTCGTAGTCACTGCTGAGAGCGAAGAGATCGCGGACTTTCTGGTAGAAGCGCTTTTCCGAGGCCCGGATGTCGCGGATGCGCTCCAGCATCTCGTCGAAGTGATCGGGGCGGCCGTCCGGGTTTTTCAACCGCTGGTCATCCATCGCGAAGCCCTTGAGCAAATACTCCTTGAGGACGGTGGAGGCCCAGCGGCGGAACTGCACCCCTCGGGGCGAGCGCACCCGATAGCCGACCGCCAAGATGGCGTCCAGATTGTAGAGGGTTAAGGGGCGGCGCACCTCGCGGCTTCCTTCGCGTTGAACTACCGAGGATTCCTCGGTAGTTGCCTCGCGGCTCAGTTCTTCATCGGCGTAAATGTTCTTCAAATGCTGCCCCACATTGTCTTGGCTCACATTGAAGAGTTCCGCCATCTCACGCTGGCTCAGCCAGACGGTGTCGTCTTTAGCACGAAGCTCGATCTGGCTTTTGCCGTCTTCGGTTGTGTAGAGGATAAGCATTAGGCCGAGAAAGTCGGTACAGGAGATTCGAAGATTTCGCGGTTGAAAGGGTAGAATTCGATGAAGTCGGAGAGTATCCGCGAAAAGTGCTGTTTGTTCTCCGGCTCCAATCGCCTGGGAGCGTAGAGCGAATAGTTCCCGTGGCTGAGGATCTGGATCAGTCGCCTGTAGATAGCCTCGCCATGCTCGCCTTGGGGTTGCTTCAAGCAAACCTCAAATCTTGTGTGGCCATGGAAGACCGCGGCTCGCTCCAGAAGGGAGCGAAGGCGGCTGAAGTGATGGCCACAGAGTTCGTCCCGATCGACGGCGTTTTTCAGTTCAATCAGCTCGTGAATGTGCCCGAAAACAGCGTCCTCGCCTGTTCTTCTTAACCTGTAGGTCATGTCGCTGCGATCCAAGCTGAGGCAGGTTTTTACGGCTCTCCCAAGCTCGTTGAACAGCACATTGAAAAACAGATTATGATGCGTGGAGACCACGAACTTGGTGCCGTTGTCTGTATCTTTAATCAGATTCGCCAGATTGCTCGAAACCGTGATCGCGTTCTGCTCATCGAGCGATGAGATGGGATCGTCGATATAGATGTATTTCACCCAAGCGTAGGCCTCGGCTCCATCGATGGCCAATTGAGCGATTGCGAGAAAGAAGCACCAGATAAAGCAATTCTCCTCTCCCCGGGAAATCTTGATGTCCTCCAGTTGTGTCCGCTCTCCGCCATCAAAGACCTCTCGGCTGAAATGGACTTCCCAGTTGTCGGTATCGATGCGGAAATCGAAGTCGCAGAAGGGCGACAATTTCTCACGAATGCGATTGTCCATTTCCATCGACTCAAGGCCGTCGAAGAAGGATGAGTTGGTGTTAAGTTTCAGGTAACGCTCGCTGTCGTTGTCGAGGTCGTTCTCCCAGGAGAAAAGGTCCTCGGTGAAGGCGTTAAAATAAAGGGTATCTCTTTCTTCGCCATGTTTGCCGATATCTTTGAACGTGGTCGATAGCCTCGTCTTGCCTGTGCCGTTGTGCGCGTAAAGAAGGATGCATTTCTTTTCCTCAAGCGTCTCCCGAACGTGGGCGGCAACTGCGTCTAAACTTTCAAAAGCGTCGCTCATGCCTTATTCAAATCTGGATTCGGAAACAACTTCTGCATCAGGCCCTTTTTGTGTTCTTTGAGGGCGGCGATTTGTTCGGTCTGGGCGGTGATGAGGGCGTCGATGGCGCTGAGGCAGTCGGCGATTTTTTGTTGTTCGGCAGAATTCGAGGGCACTGGAATAGGAATCCGCTTAGCATTATCGAGCGTGAGTTTAGGGGGTGCAAAACCTGTTACGAATGGAGCCAAATCCAGCAGCATTAGATAGTTTTCAAGGAAGCGAATATCGAGCACACGGGAGCTAAATACGTGTGCATGGTTATTTACCCAATATTTTCCGCGAGCTATAAATGCAGTTTTTTCAAAAGCGCCCCACTTCGCTCCATCCTCTCCAATGAGTAGACGAGGCTCATCAAAAATATATTCACTTATGTAATCAACGATCCCGCTAGCACCGTAATAGGGAAAGGCACCTTTCGTTCGGTTAGTGCTCGAAACTGGTTGCCGGATATTGTTGTGATTATCGGCAATTGA
>JAAAOD010000217.1 GCA_009908535.1 Verrucomicrobiota bacterium | reverse complement strand
AAATGGATCCCTTTTTCGGGGCAAACGGCGCTGCTTTTTCGGCTGGAAAACGGGATTATTATTCCGCCATGCCTATAGTTGGCAGGATCGAAATCGCTATCGGGTATCGACAGGCTATTTTGAGCGGGAAGGAAGGGTGTGAGACCCGATGTGTAAACCATTTGATTAGCGTAGTAATAAAATTACTTTAGATGCTTGGTGATCAGGCCCTTAATTTGGTCCGACCCCGCCTTCATCTCCGCGAGGGCGCAGTAGAGGACGGGAACGATGAAGATGGTGAGGATGGCGAGGAGCATGCCACCGAAGGAAGGGATGGCCATGGGGACCATGATATTGGCGCCGCGGCCGGTGGAGGTGAGGACGGGGAGGAGGGCGAGAATGGTCGTGGCGCTGGTCATCATGGCCGGGCGCACGCGCCGGGCGCCGGCCTGCACGGTGGCGGCGCGGATCTCCTCGAGGGATCGGGGATTCCGGTCGCGGAAAACCTGTTGGAGGTAGGTGCAGACGATGACCCCGTTGTCGGTGGCGATGCCGAAGAGGGCGAGGAAGCCGACCCAGACGGCCACGCTGAGGTTGACGGTGCCCATCTGGAAGAGGTCGCGCAGGTTGTGGCCGAAGAGGCTGAAGTCCATGAACCACGGCTGGCCGTAGAGCCAGAGGAGGATAAAGCCGCCGGACCATGCGAAGAGAATGCCGGAAAAGACCAGCAGGGTCGTGGAAATCCTTTTGAACTGGAAATACAGGATCAGCCAGATGGCGAAAAAGGCGATGGGCAGGATGACGCGCAGTTTCTTTTCGGCGCGGACCTGGTTCTCGTAACTGCCGGTGAACTGGTAACTGACGCCGGCGGGAATCGCCAGTTCGCCGCTGTCGGCCTTGTCTTTGAGGAAGCGACGGGCCTGCTCGACGACTTCGACCTCGGCGAAGCCGTCGCGTTTGTCGAAGATGACATAACCGACGAGGAAGGTGTTCTCGCTCTTGATGACCTGGGGACCGCGTTCGTAACGGATGTCCGCCAGTTCCCGCAGGGGAATCTGCGTGCCGTCGGGGGCGGCGACGAGGATTTGCTCGATGGCTTCGATGCTGTCGCGCAGTTCCCGCATGTAGCGGACGCGCACCGGATACCGTTCCCGTCCCTCGACGGTCTGCGTGACGGGCTTGCCGCCGATGGCGACCTCGATGACCTCCTGGACCGCCTTGATCCGTATTCCGTAACGGGCGATGGCCTCGCGGTCGATGTCGACCTCGAGGTAGGGCTTGCCGACGATGCGGTCGGCAAGAACCGATTCCGATTTGATGGAGGGGACCTCTTTGAGCAGCCCCTCCACATCGAGGGCGACCCTTTCGAGGGTCGCAAGGTCGGGCCCGAAGACCTTGAGGCCCATGGGGGCGCGCATGCCGCTTTGCAGCATGACAATGCGCGCGGCTATGGGCTGCAGTTTCGGGGCGGAGGTCGTGCCGGGGATGGAAGCGGCGTCGACGATGGCCTCCCAGATGTCGTCCGGGCTTTCGATCTCCTCCCGCCACTGGCGGAACGGCCGTCCGTTTTCATCCGGAACGAGATCCCCGTTTGCGTCGCGCCGGAAGGCCTCCTTTTCCTCGTCGTAGGCAAAAGTGAGGACGCGCCCGTCCTCGTCGGTGATGAACTCGGATTTGTAGGTGATGATGGTCTCGATCATCGAGACGGGGGCCGGGTCGAGCGGGCTTTCCACGCGGCCCAGCTTGCCGACCGCGCTCTCGACCTCGGGGATCGCGTTGATGGCCATGTCCTGTTTGCGGAGGACGTCCATCACTTCCCCGATGGAGGCGTGCGGCATGGTGGTCGGCATGAGGAGGAAGGAACCCTCGTCGAGGTCGGGCATGAACTCCTCCCCGAGCCCGGGAACGGCATGGGCCATGGCCACGTAGGCATCCGATTCCCGCACCGGTTCCGGCAACCAGCCGAAAACAGTACTCCAGCCCAGCCAGACCGTGAATCCGAAAACGACGATCAAGGCGCTGAAGGCGAGGAACGCCGTCTTCATCCGCAGGAGAAAAGCGAGGATCCGGGCGTAATATCTGATGAATACATAAAAGAAGCCGAGGAGGCCGCCCACGGCGAGGAGGACAAAGAGGATGTTCTGTGCCGGGACTTCCGGACCGAGCGGTTTCCAGACAGCCGCGAGGCGGAGCGCGACCATGACCGCGACGATGAAGTTGAAGGTCACGAGGGTGATACGGCGTGCCCTTTCGGGGATGACGGGGCCGGACAGGTGGAAGGCCGCCACCGCGACAATGAGCAATCCCAGCCACCACGGGAACCAGCTCAGGAAAACCGCGCCGGCCAGACCGAGAAGCGCGAGACCGCTCCAGAATCCGTATCTGGCGAGGCCGGACCTCGCCCGCCCGGCGATGACCCAGTGGGCGAGGGGAGGAATTATCGTCAGGGCGACGACGATGGAGCCCAGAAGGGCGAAGGTCTTCGTGTAGGCGAGGGGACGGAAGAGTTTGCCCTCGGCCGCTTCCATCGTGAAGACCGGCAGGAAACTGATCACGGTGGTGAGCAGAGCGGTGACGACCGCGCCGCCCACCTCGGAACAGGCCCGGTAAACGACCTCCAGCCGACTTTCCTCCGGCGGGGCCTCGTCGAGGTGTTTGAGGATGTTTTCCACGAGCACGACCCCCATGTCGACAATCGTCCCGATGGCGATGGCGATGCCGGAGAGGGCGACCACATTGGCGTCCACGCCGAAGAGCTTCATCCCGATGAAGGAGAACAGCACCGCCAGCGGCAACACGCCCGAGATGAGCGCGGCACTGCGCAGGTGCAGGACCATGAGAATGACCACGATGATGGTGACGAGGATCTGTTGGCCGACGGCGTCCTCAAGGGTGCCGAGGGTTTCGTAGATGAGACCCGTCCGGTCGTAAAACGGTACGATCTCGACCTTGCTGACCGTGCCGTCCGCGAGGGTTTTCCTTGGAAGTCCGGGGGAGATTTCCTCGATCTTGTCCTTCACCCGCTGGATGACCGCGAGGGGGTTTTCGCCGTAGCGGGTCACCACTACACCGCCGACGGCCTCGGCCCCCGCTTTGTCGAGGGCGCCACGGCGAAGCGCCGGACCGTATTCGATTTCCGCTACCTTGTCGAGGGTGATGGGGACGTTGTCGCGCTGGGTGATGACGGACCGGCGCAGGTCGTCGAGATCTTCGATGAACCCGAGACCGCGAATGGCGTACTCCACGGCGTTGATCTCGATGGTGCGCGCCCCGACGTCGAGGTTGCTTCCGCGTACCGCCTCGAAGACCTCATGCAGGGCGATATCGTAGGTGCGGAGGGCGTCCGGATCGACATCGACCTGGTATTCGCGCACGTAGCCGCCGACGGAAGCGACTTCGGCGACCCCGTCGACACCCTGCAGGGCGTAGCGGACATACCAGTCCTGGGTGCCGCGCAGTTCATGGAGGTCCCAGCCCCCGGTGGGTTCGCCGTCGGGATCCCGGCCCTCAAGCGTGTACCAGAACACCTGCCCGAGAGCGGTGGCGTCCGGCCCCAGCTGCGGGGAAGCCCCCTCCGGAAGGGTGTCGGCGGGCAGGCTGTTCAGCTTCTCGAGGATGCGGCTGCGGGTCCAGTAGAACTCCGCCTCCTCCTCGAAAATGATGTAGATGGAGGAGAAGCCGAACATGGAGAAACTGCGGACAGTCTTCACCTGCGGCAACCCGAGCAGGGCGGTGGTCAGCGGGTAGGTGATCTGGTCCTCGATGTCCTGCGGGGAGCGTCCCTTCCATTCCGTGAAGACGATCTGCTGGTTTTCGCCGATGTCGGGGATGGCGTCGACCGGCACCGGATCGCGCGGCAGGAGGTCGGTCTTCCAGTCGAAGGGGGCCACGGCGATGCCCCAGACGACGAGGGCGGTCGTGAACAGCAGAACAACGAGCTTGTTCTCCAGGCAGAAGCGAATGAGGGAATTGATCATGAATTATTGAGGCCGCAAAATGCACAAAAAGGCACATTCTCTAACGTGATCGCAAAGGGTGTTTATTTGGTGTTTATCCGTTTCCATCGGAGCGCCTTTTTGTGAATTTTTGTGGCTAAAATCAGTCATCAAGTTTATGTTTCACATAGCCGCAATAGAGCATGGAATCGCCGTAGTAGGGGTTGCGCAGGGGCTCGGCGGCCTGCAGCCAGTCGGCACCGCGATCGTCCTCCACCATGGGACAATGCATGACCATGAGGCCGTCGGGAAAGGCCTTCGGGCGGTCTTTGACGGCGGCGATCATCCCCATGGAGAGCGTTTCAAAGTGGGGAAGGCGCAGCGACGCGAGGGAGTCGGCGGCCATCATCTCGTGGACGAGCTTTGCGAGGTCGCCCGAATGCCCGGTGACGGCCATCATGGCCTTTGCCTGCTCCTTTGCTTCCTTGAGATCATCGGAGGCAAGGGCGTCCTGCAGGGCAAGGTAGGGTTCCAACAACCCGGCGGCGGTGTCGGCGGGGATCTCCACTCCGTCCAGACCACCGGCGGATGCCGTATCCACGGATTCGCTACCCATTGTACCGTGTTCATGCCCGTGACCGGCCTCCTCCTCCCCGGGATTCATCATGCTGGGTCGGGCCTGAATCTGCAGGGCGCTGTCGATTTTGAAGGCGCCGTTGGTGACGACGCGGTCTCCCTCCGCAAGACCCGCCGCAACGACAAAGCGGTCGCCGGCGCGCGGACCCAGCGTGATTTCGCGCCCGAGGTAGGTGGGGCGTTCCGTACCGGGTTGTTCCACATAAACGACGGCGCGTTGGCCGGTGCGCAGGACGGCGGAGGAGGGAATGACCAGCGGGGCGGTGCCTTCGGAGCCGTCCGCGTAACCGAGTTTCTCCGCCGGGACGAGGTCCATGCCGCAGACATCGCACTGGCCGGGGTGGTCCTTGACGACCTCCGGGTGCATGGGGCTGATCCATTTTCCGGCGAAATCCGGGGCCATGACCTTTCCCTCTTCCGCCAGCCGTGCTTTCACGACCGCGCGGACGAACATGCCGGGCTTGAGACGGCCGTCCACGTTCGGGACATTCACGCGCACGGGTGTGGTCCGGGTGGAACGGTCCACTTCCGGTTCGATGAAAGCGATGCGACCCTGAAAGGATTCCCCGGGGTGGGCTTCCACCGTGAAGCGGACATCCTGCCCGTAGCGCAGCCATGGCAGGTCCGATTCATAGGCGTGCAGGTTGGCCCACAATACGGAAAGGTCGACGATCCTGAACAGCGAATCGCCCGTTTCCAGGTAGTCGCCCTCCTTGACGCGCTTGTCGACCACGACGCCGCCGATGGGCGCCTTCAGGACAAAGTGGTCCTTTGCCTTGCCGCTCTCGATGATGGCGTCGATCTGCTCCGGTAACAGATCCCACAGGCGCAGCTTTTCGCGGGCGGCGCGCGCGAGGGCACCGTCCGGGTCGGACCGGTGGGCGGTCAGCAGCTCCCGCTGGGCGGCGAGGAGGTCCGGGCTGTACACCTCGGCGAGGTGTTCGCCCTTGCGAACGCGGATGCCGGTGAAGTTGACGAACAACTCGTCGATGCGCGCCGGAAAACGGGCGGTGAGCGACTGTTCGCGGGTCTCGTCGTAGTCGAGCTTGCCGACCAGCCGGATCTTCGCTTCCGGATGCTCGCGGAGGACTTCCGTGGTGCGTATATCGGCGAGGGCCCGCGCGGCCTCGCTCATGCTCATCGCGCGCGGATCCTCGTCGTCGTCCCCGCCCGAATCCTGCGGGATCAGATCCATTCCGCAGATGGGGCAGTCGCCGCGTTCCGGTTGCTGGATCTGCGGGTGCATGGAGCAGGTCCACGTACTTGATTTTTCGCTACCGGTTTGGGCTGTCGAGGCGGTATCGGCCCCGGACGGCCGGGCGGAGGCGTCCGCTTTCGGCGAATGGCTCAACCGCCCCACGCCGAGGCCGAGAAGGAAGACGGCGAGGAGGGCCGCGAAGAGGATGGAGAATCTTTTTTTGTTCATGGGAAGGAAGTGATGGGTAACCACGGAAAGCACATAAGGCACAGGAATCGGATACCCGGAGTCAGGGACAGGCCCTCAATGTTGAGGCCTTTTTGCCTTTTGTGGTTCATTCCGGACGGTCGCTGAAAATTTCCCGAGGATGGGTCGGTTGGCGAGGGTCTGGATGGTGACGCGCCGCTGCCATGCATCGGCGGCGGCGCGCCAGTAAAGCAACTGCAGGTCGATCAGGGAACGCTCGCTGTCGATGACCTCGAGGATGCCGGTGCGCCCGCTTTCGTAACTGCCGCGGCTGTTCTCCACCGCCTGCTCGGCCAGCCCGAGCAGCTCGTTCCCGTACAGCTCGAGGCGGCGGTTCGCGTCCTTGAGTGTCGCAAGGCTCGCGGAAAGCTCCGCCCGCAGCTCGTTGTAGCGATTTTCCCATTCGCTCTCAAGAGAACGTTGCCCGGCGAGGGCTTCGGCGCGGGCGGCGCGGTTTTTCCGGACCCAGATCGGAAGATTGACCGAGAGGGTGACGCCCCATGCGTCGCGGCCCCCGTCCGGCGTGGACGGATTGACGACCGGATCGCCGATCTGGATGTAGTTCACCCCGAGGGAAACGTTCGGATAGCTTTCAAGGCGGGCGAGTTCGCGGCGGGCTTCCGCACTGCGGATCTTCCGTTCCAGCATCTGCAGTTCGGGGTTGTCGGCCTCGATGGCCCGCAGGAGGGCGGCGCCGTCCGGTTCGACGGGTTCCGGTTGCGACCACTCCGGGAACGGCAGCAATCCATCCCGTGACAAGGCGAGCAACTCGGAAAGGCGGGCGGATTGGGCCACGCGCTTCTGCTCAAGGGACTGCAATTGGTCCTCGACCTTGCCGTTTTCGACTTTCAGCCGCAAAAGGGCGTTCAGGTCGGCGCCGCCCGCCACTTTATCCTCCACGACCGGCTCCAGCTTGCGCAACAGATCCCGGTTTTCCCGGGTCAGGCGGATGGCTTCTCCGGTATGGGCGTATTCGTAAAAGGCCATGGCAACGCTCCGCGCCACCGCCAGCTGACGGTTCTGGTAGGCGAACCAGAGGGCTTCCGCCCGCGCCGAGGCCACGGCTTCACGACCGCTCAATTTACCGAACCATGGGATCTTCTGCCGGAGCATGAACTGATTTTCCTGCGGGCCCGTGCGCGTCTGCACCGACTCGACAAAGGTCGTCACCTGAAGAACCGGATCGGGCAAGGCCGAGGCCTGCGGAATCCGCTGCATGGCTTCCTCGTAGCGTTGTTCGAAGGCGCGGAGGCCGGGATTGGCCGACTGCGCGCGGCGGAGGTAGTCCGTCAGGCTTGCCGCTTCGGGTACGAAGGCATCAACGGCGGCACCCCGCACGCCTCCGGAAAGACCGGTGGCAAGCGCCAGAAAAAAGCAGAATCGGGACGCGTGGAGATTTCGCATTGCTCTCTTCAACGCACAAACCGGGCGGAACCCTCGAGTTTTCTTTCATGACCGGAATCAGGCGCCGACCCTCGGCGTGAGCCGTTCCTTCAGTCGTTGCCGCGCCCGGTAGATGCGGGTCTCCACCGCCTTCCGGTTCGTTTTGAGGACGGCCGCGCATTCGTCGTAGGAATGCTCTTCGAGGACGCAGAAGACGAAGGGAAAACGGAGTTTTTCCGGCAGGGCCGCGACCTCCCGCTCAAGGAGCGTCAGGCTTTCCCGCGACAACGCTTCCCCGGAGGGGGTGGGTGTATCCGATGCCAAGTAGGCAAGGGGAGGGGGCGCGGTCTCGTTGTTTTCCTGTTCGAGCGAGACCATGGACCGGGCCTTCTTTCGCTTCCGAAGCCGGTCCCGGGCGAGATTGCGGGCGATGGAGAACATCCATGTCTTGACCGTGGCGCTCGCTTTGAAGCGGTGGGCGTTTGTGTAAACCTTGAGAAAGGTGGCCTCGGCGACTTCCGCGCTGTCCGATTCATTGCCGAGATAGCGGTAAACGAAAGCGAAGAGCGCCTGCTTGTGGCGCCCCATCAGGGTGACGAGGGCGGCTTCATCGCCGTCTTCGCCCACACGGGCAAGGAGCTCCTCGTCTCTGGCCGGCGCCTCCATGGGCTCTTCACTGCGGGACACTCAGGGCCTTGCCGGCGAGCCTCCGCAAGCGGTCCTGCTTTTCGGGCGGCAGCACACCCAGCATCCGGTAGTAATGCCGGATGGAAAGTTCCTGCAGGCGCCCGTGCACGACGTGAAGTTCATGGATGCGTTCCCTGACCTGCGGGGAAAACTCGTCTGAGGCCATAATGGCTTCCCGCAACTGCTCGATCCTTGCCTCAAACTGCTGCTGCAGCCGCGCCCGTTCGCGCCGGTATTCCGGCTCGAAGGCATCGATGGCGGCGGCCTGCTCATCGGTAAGATCCAGCTCTTGTCGCAGCCATTGGTGACCGTCTGCCTCCTCATGCCGATCCCGGTCGCCGTCCCCCTTCACCATGGAGGCGGTGAGCAGCGAGACCACGACGCAGACGGCGAGAAGAGCGGCGACAAGCCCGCTCAGGGTGAGGACTTGGGCGGTTCGGGATCGAGGTGGGTTCATCGGTTATTTGTCTTCGAGAGAGAAGACC
>JAAAOD010000104.1 GCA_009908535.1 Verrucomicrobiota bacterium | reverse complement strand
TCCGGGCATTCCCGATGTGGCCAATCTTCCCGCCGGAGAAGTCTACTTCGTACCCGAGAAAGCCGAGGGGCAGTTTCCCTTCAAGTACGATGAGGAAACGCTCGGCCTCCTTACCGTCGAAGGTGGAAAAATTCTGAGCAGCCGCCTCATTTACGGGGAGTACGAGCTCATCGAGGAACACAACCAAAAGCTCAAGGACGATCCCATGACCGGGGCCATTGGCGAACTCGGCTTCGGGACCCAGGTCCTTCCCTTCAGCGGGCGGGATATCCAGGATGAGAAAATTCTCGGGACCATCCATATCGCCACCGGTCGGGATGACCATCTTGGCGGCAAGTTGACGCCGGATCTCTTCAAGGAGCGCCTGAACGCGTCGCACGATGACGTTTTGTATGCCCCGCACAAAACCCCGGAGGTTCGCATCCCCGAAGTGCGTATGCATCGGGACGGCGAAACCACCGTTATCATGGGGAACTACAAGCCAGGCGATTACCTGATCCGCCTCCTCGAAGAGGAATCGGTTGCTACGCCCGCACCCGCGGGGGCTTGACCTTTTGCCGGATGCGGGGCGATAAGAGAGCATGAGCTCTCTTCCCCGTATGATGGACAACGCCTCCGGCGACCTTCTTTACCCACGTGCGGAGGTCCTCGCCGGCCCGCCCATTGCCCTCGGTTGCATGCACATGGGTGGAGCATGGGATGCCAATGCCTCCATTCCCCGGGAGGCGAAGGAAAAAGCGCGGGCGGCCGTGGAGACTGCCCTCGAACTCGGCTGGAATTTTTTCGACCACGCCGATATCTACTGCCATGGCAAAAGTGAGAAGGTCTTCGCGGAAGTCGTCGAGGAACTGGGTGTTTCCCGCGAGGAAATCATCCTGCAGAGCAAATGCGGGATCCGGTTCCCGGGGGATCCTTCCCCGAAATGTCCTCACCGGTTCGATTTTTCCGCGGACTACATCGAGGCCTCGGTGGAGGGGAGCCTGCAGCGGCTCGGAACCGAGTACCTTGACATTCTCCTGCTGCATCGTCCCGACCTTCTCGCTGAACCGGAAGAAGTCCTCGCCGCTTTCGACAGGCTGCGCAATGATGGCAAGGTACGCCACTTCGGCGTCTCCAACTTTCCGCCCCACGTCCTCGATTTGTTCCGGGAGGCGGGATTCATTCCCGTGGCCAATCAGGTCGAGCTGAATATCCTGCGAACAAGTTTGTTCGACGACGACGTGGTCGCTTCCCGCCGCCTGCCCGCACCGGGCCATCCCGCCGACGGCACCCTCGCATGGCATCGTCGGCACGGAGTCGTCACACAGGCCTGGGCGCCCCTGGCCTATGGCTACCCGAGCGGGCGCAAGCCGGACTGGGACCATGAACGGGTGCATGCCACTGCGAACGTCGTCCGCGATATCGCGCGCATCCACGACGTCCAGGAAGAAGCTGTGGTGATCGCCTTTCTGCTGCGCCATCCCGCCGGCATCCAGCCGGTCATCGGTTCCCGCAATCCGGAACGTCTCCGCGCCTCTGATGCCGCCCGCCGGATCCGCCTCAGCCGCGAAGATTGGTACCGGCTCTACCTCGCCGGCCGCGGCGAACCCCTCCCCTGAGCGGAGCTTCCAACGGGGCGGAGATTGTCCTTGCGTGATGCTCTCAGCGGGGGCTTATTTCCTTTTTCAATGCCCAAGCGAACGGACATTGAAAGCATCCTGATCATTGGATCGGGTCCCATCATCATCGGTCAGGCCTGCGAATTTGATTACAGTGGCACGCAGGCCTGCAAAGCGCTCCGGGAGGAGGGGTACCGGGTCATCCTCGTCAACAGCAATCCGGCGACCATCATGACCGATCCGGACTTCGCCGATGTGACCTACATCGAGCCCCTGAATCCGGCCATCGTCGAGCGCATTATCAAAAAGGAACAGCCGCAGGCGCTCCTGCCGACCCTCGGCGGGCAGACAGCCCTCAACCTCGCCATCACCCTTTACGAAAGCGGCGTCCTCGAAAAATACGGCGTGGAAATGATCGGGGCCCGCTACGACGCCATCCGCAAGGGCGAGGACCGGGAGATGTTCAAGGAGGCGATGGTCAAGATCGGGCTCGACGTCGCCCGCAGCCGCATCGTGAACAGCCTCGAATCCGCGCGGGAAGCAATGGAGGAAATCGGGACGTTTCCGCTCATCAGCCGTCCCAGCTTCACCCTCGGGGGGACCGGCGGCGGCGTGGCCTACAACCGTGAGGATTTTGACGATCTCATCCTGCACGGACTCGACGCCTCCCCCGTGCACGAGGTCATGATCGAGGAATGCCTCCTTGGCTGGAAGGAATACGAGATGGAGGTCATGCGCGACCACAAGAACCAGTGTGTCGTCATCTGTTCCATCGAGAACTTCGACCCCATGGGCGTGCACACCGGGGACTCCATCACCGTCGCCCCCGCGATGACCCTCACGGATAAGGAATACCAGCTCATGCGGGACGCCTCCTTCGCCTGCATCCGCGAGGTCGGCGTGGAGACCGGGGGTTCCAATATCCAGTTTTCCGTCAATCCGGAGAATGGCCGCATGGTCGTCATCGAGATGAACCCGCGCGTGAGCCGGTCCTCCGCCCTTGCCAGCAAGGCGACCGGATTCCCCATCGCGAAGATCGCCGCCAAGCTCGCCGTCGGCTACTCCCTCGACGAGTTGCAGAACGACATCACCCGCGAGACCCCCGCCTGTTTTGAGCCGACCATCGACTATGTGGTAACGAAAATTCCCCGCTTCACTTTCGAAAAGTTCCCCAATACCGACGATACCCTGACCTCCTCCATGAAGTCCGTCGGCGAGGCCATGGCGATTGGCCGCACCTTCAAGGAATCCTTCCAGAAAGCCCTGCGCTCGCTCGAGGTGGGTTCCCTCGGCCTCGGCGGCGGCGGGAAATGGGGAGGGGACGAGGAGACCGAGATCGACGCCATCAAGGCCGGCCTGACGCGCCCCACCTGCCTGCGCCCCTACTACATGCGCTATGCCCTGCGCGCCGGAATGTCCGAGGAGGATATTTTCGCACTCACCTCCATCGATCCATGGTTTATCCGCCAGATCCGCGAGATCGTGGAGCTGGAGGAAACGATCGCCCGGGCCGGGTACAACCTCCCGCATCCCCTGCTGCGGATGGCGAAGACCTGCGGGTTCACCGACCGGCAGATCGCCAACCTCACCGGGCTGAGCCCCGCCGCGGTCCGCGAGTTGCGCGACAAGAACGGGATCAACACGGTGTACCGACTGGTCGATACCTGCGCGGCCGAGTTCGAGGCGAAGACACCGTATTACTATTCCAGCTACGGCGATGAGAACGAGATCATTCCCAGTGACCGCCGCAAGATCATGATTCTCGGTGGCGGGCCCAACCGGATCGGACAGGGAATCGAGTTCGACTACTGCTGCGTACACGCCAGTTTCGCCCTCAGCGGGGACGGTTTTGAGACGGTCATGGTGAACAGCAATCCGGAGACGGTATCGACGGATTACGACACCTCCGACCGACTCTACTTCGAGCCGCTCACCCTTGAAGATGTATTGGAAATTTACCGACAGGAAGGTTGCGAGGGGGCCATCGTCCAGTTTGGCGGCCAGACGCCCCTCAACCTCGCCACGGAGTTGAAACGGGCAGGGGTGAAGATCATCGGGACCGATCCGGACATGATCGACGCGGCCGAAGACCGGGAATTGTTTAAGCGCATCCTCGACAAGGTGGGCCTGAAGCAGCCGGTCAACGGCATCGCCTATGACGAGGAGCAGGCCTTCGCGGAGGCGGAACGGATCGGCTTTCCCATTCTCCTGCGGCCAAGCTTCGTCCTCGGGGGACGGGGCATGTTCATCCTCTACAGCCGGGAGGAAATGAAACGGGTCCTGCGCGAGGTTTTCGATGTCGCACCGGGAAAACCGGTCCTCCTCGACAAGTTCCTCGAGGATGCCATCGAGCTTGACGTCGACGCGATCAGCGACGGCGAGCGCTGCGTGATCGGGGGCATGCTCGAGCACATCGAGTTTGCCGGCGTACACTCCGGCGATGCTGCCATGGTCCTGCCGCCGCACACCCTCGGGCGGAAAATTCTCCAGGAAGTACGCGAGGCCACCGGGGCCCTCGCCCGGGAACTCAACGTCGTCGGCCTCATGAATATCCAGTTCGCGATCAAGGACGACGATCTCTACATCCTCGAGGTCAATCCCCGCGCCAGTCGCACCGTGCCCTTCGTCTCGAAAGCCATCGGCGTCCCCCTGGCCAAATACGCCTCCCTCGTCATGGCCGGGAAAAGCCTTGAGGAACTCGGGTATACCGAAGAGGTCATCCCCGAGTTCTGGGCGGTGAAGGAATCGGTCTTTCCCTTTGTCCGTTTTCCGGGCTCGCCCATCACCCTCTCCCCGGAAATGCGCTCGACCGGGGAAGTGATGGGGATCGACGACGATCTCGGCATGGCCTTCGCGAAGACGCACATGGCCGTCGGGCCGGCCCTGCCGGAAAAGGGGAATGTTTTCCTTTCCGTTAAGGACGCGGACAAGGCCCTCGCCGTGGACATCGCGCGCCGCTTTTCCGCCCTCGGGTTCAACATTGTCTCCACCAGCGGGACGAAACGCTATCTCGAGGAGAACGGGGTGGAAGTGAAAGCGGTGCAGAAGATCAACGAGGGCCGCCCGAACGTCGTCGATATGATCAAGAACAAGGAACTCCACCTGATCATCAACACGCCTTCGGGCAGCATCCCGCGGCAGAACGAGAATGTTATCCGGACGGAGGCGCTCAAGCATTCCGTCCCGATCCTGACCACCTTGTCGGGGGCGCGGGCCGCTGTTCTCGCCTTGAATTCCCTGCGGCGCCACGAGTTACAGGTGTATCCGCTGCAGCACTACCGCGACCGTCTTCACGCGCGTGGCTGAGCGCCCGGGGAGCGAGGGCATGGAAAAGGAAGAAAAACCTGCGTTGCGGCTGATCGCGCTGCTGCACGGCCCGGACCAGCCCGGCCTGGTCGCCCGCACCGCAAGCTGGATCTACGAACGAGGCGGCAACATCCTCCACGCCGACCAGCACCGCGACGACGAGGCGGGCGTCTTTCTCCAGCGGATCGAATGGGTTCCCGCCGACGGCATCGAGGCGGACGCGCCCGCCTTCCGCCGGTTCGCGGAAGGCCTTGGAATGACGTTGAAGCTGGCCTCGACGGAATCGCGTCCGCGCATCGCCCTGATGGCCTCGCGGACAGGGCATTGCTTTACCGATCTTCTTGCCCGCTGGCACATGGGGGAGCTGCCCTGCGAGATCGCCTGCGCCCTCTCCAACCACCGGGATCTGTCCTCCATTTCCGGCTACTACGGGGTGCCTTTTCACCATGTCCCCGTCCAACGGGAGAAGAAGGCGGCGGCGGAGGCCGAACAACTGGCGATCCTGCGTCGGAACGATGTCGATCTTGTCGTGATGGCCCGCTACATGCAGGTCCTCTCGGCGGAGTTTCTGGAGGGCTGCGGATGCCCCGTCATCAACATCCATCACAGCTTTCTTCCCGCCTTCGCGGGGGCGCGGCCCTACCACCAGGCCCATGCCCGCGGCGTCAAGCTGATCGGCGCCACCGCGCACTACGCCACCGCTGTTCTCGATGACGGCCCCATCATCCAGCAGGACGTCTCCGCGGTCAACCACCGCCATTCCGTGCGCGATCTCGTCCGCAAAGGGCGCGACCTCGAGAAGAGCGTCCTCGCGCAGGCCGTGCGCTGGCACCTTGACCACCGCGTCCTTGTCTACGGACGCAAGACGGTGGTCTTCGATTAGGCGGACGGGTCAGGCCTCCCCGGACTGCCGGACCCGTCGGACCTGCCGGAGGAGCCGCTCAAACTGTTCCGGGTAGAGCGACTGGGCACCGTCGGAGAGGGCGGAGGGCGGATCGTGATGAACCTCGACAAGGAGGCCGTCCGCACCCGCGGCGGCAGCAGCGAGGGCCATGGGGGTGACATAGGCTCTTTTGCCGGTGCCGTGGCTGGGATCGACAAGGACGGGCAGGTGGCTGTACTCCTTGAACTGGCAGATGGCGGAGAGGTCGAGGGTGTTGCGGGTCCCGTCCTCGAAAGTGCGGATGCCGCGCTCGCAAAGGATGACGCCGGCATTGCCCTCGGAGACGATGTATTCGGCCGACATGAGTACATCCTTCACGGTGGCGGCCATGCCGCGCTTGAGAATGACCGGCTTCGCGGCTTTGCCGAGGGCGGTGAGGAGACGGAAATTCTGCATGTTGCGCGCGCCGACCTGAAAGGCGTCCGCGTATTCGCTGACGGCTTCGACATCGGCCACCTCGACCACCTCGGTGACGACGGGCAGGCCGGTTTCATCCCCGATCTCGCGAAGGATCCGGAGGCCTTCGAGGCCGAGTCCCTGAAAGGAATAAGGGCTGGTGCGCGGCTTGAAGGCGCCTCCGCGGAGACCGTGGGCGCCGACCGCGCGGACCGCGGCGGCAGTGGCGGCAAATTGCTCGCGGCTCTCCACGGCACAGGGACCGGCAAAAACGGCAAAGCCCCCTCCGCCAAGGGGGACATCCCCGATCTTGACGACGCTGTCTTCCGGGTGCATCTCCCGGCTCACCGCCTTGTAGGGGGCGAGGATCGGATCGACGCGCTCAACGGAGGGATGGCTTTCGAGATGCAGTTCGCCAAGGCGGCGCTCGTCCCCGAGGGCGCCGATGACCGTGCGTTCGCTCCCGGGCATATAGAGCGGTTTCAGCTCCTTTTCCCGGATCTGTTGCAGGATTTCCTCCGCTTCTTGCCGCGTCGCTTTGGGGTGGAGTACGATGATCATGGCCCGGTTCCTCAATAGGCTTTGGCGAAGACCATGCGCCGTGCGCTTGGTTTGCCGGTGAAAATGCAGGTGCCCGGCTCCGCATCGTCCCCGAAGGGAAGGCAGCGGATCGTCACCTTCAGGCCTTTCTGCAGGTCCTCGATGACCTCGGAATCCCCGCTGAAATGGGCATAAACGAAGCCGCCGTGGATGCCGCTTTCCCCCTCCCTGCCGGGAGTGAAGAAGTCGCGGAAATCCCTCTCGCTGTCGAGGATGCGGGTATTCTCCTCGCGGAAGCGAAGGGCTTTTGCATGCATCCCGGCCTGGATTTCCTCCAGCAGGCCCGGCAGGCGCTCCAGGAATTCGGCCCGGCAGCTGCCCTCCTTTTCCCCGGTATCGCGGCGCGCCACGAAGACACCGTCCTTTTCGAGGTCGCGGGGACCGATTTCCACGCGCAGGGGGATGCCTCGCTTAACCCACTGCCATGACTTCTCCCCGCCGCGCAGGTCCCGGTCGTCCAGCTCGACCCGCAGCGGTTCGCCGCGGTCGTCCTTTTTGTCGCGGATTTCCGAATACAGGCGCCGACAGGCCTCCATGACCGGTCCCCGGTGCTGTTCCTTGGGGATGACGGGCAGGATGACCACCTGCGCGGGGGCGAGGCGCGGCGGAAGAATGAGCCCGTCATCGTCGCTGTGCGTCATGACCAGCCCGCCGATCAGGCGGGTCGATACCCCCCACGAAGTAGTCCACGCGTACTGCTGTTCGCCCTTGTCGTCGAGGAACTGGATACCGCTGGCTTTGGCGAAATTCTGGCCGAGGAAGTGGGAGGTACCGGCCTGCAGGGCCTTGCGGTCCTGCATCATGGCCTCAATGCAGAGCGTGGAGATGGCCCCGGGAAAGCGCTCGCTTTCGGGCTTTTCCCCGACGAGGACCGGCATGGCCATGTACTCCTCGGCGAAACGGGCGTAGACATCGAGCATGCGGCGGGTTTCCTCGAGTGCTTCCTCTTTCGTGGCATGGGCGGTGTGCCCCTCCTGCCAGAGAAACTCGGCTGTGCGGAGGAAGAGGCGGGTCCGCATCTCCCAGCGCACGACGTTGGCCCACTGGTTGATGAGAATGGGCAGATCGCGGTAGCTCTGCACCCAGCGGGCGTACATTTCCCCGATGATGGTCTCAGAGGTCGGGCGTACGACAAGCGGTTCCTCCAGTTCGGAGGCCGGATGGAGCTTGCCGTCCGGTCCGGCCTCGAGGCGCGAATGGGTGACGACCGCGCATTCCTTGGCAAAGCCCTCGACGTGCTCGGCCTCCTTCTCGAGGTAGCTCTTCGGGATAAAGAGGGGAAAGTAGGCGTTACGGTGGCCGGTCTCCTTAAACATGCCGTCGAGGACCTTCTGGAAATTCTCCCAGAGGCCGTACCCCCACGGCTTGATGACCATGCAGCCGCGGACGGGTGAATTTTCCGCCAGCTCGGCCGCCCGGATCACCTGCTGATACCATTCGGGGTAATTTTCCTCCCGCGTTGGCTGAATGGCCGTTTTCCGCCCTTGTTTCGTCATGAGCGGAATTGAGGGGGGCTTTCCCGGTAGGCTCAAGCCCGCATTCACGAAGGATTGAAATCTTCGGCGACGGCGGTCAACCTCTTGGGAAAGAGCAATTTCTTTGACCCATTGCCGCTTCATCCATTGTACAAATCAGTATGCGGATGTTCCGATCCTTTCTCTTACGCCTCCTGCTGATGCTTTCCCTCAACGCAACGATCAGCTTCGGCCTCATGGCGGCGACGCTGGCTC
>JAAAOD010000076.1 GCA_009908535.1 Verrucomicrobiota bacterium | reverse complement strand
GCTTTCAGCGACTGGGCGAGGAAGACGAGCTTGGCGTCGACCTTCTGGCGGCTGCTGACGGAGCTTTCGTTGATGCGCAGGTCGACGTGCTCCATTTCGCGGATGCGGTTCAGGGTCTCGATGCCCTTGCGTCCGCGTGCCTGCCGGTCGGGATCGGGGGAGTCGGCGATGGCCTGCAACTCGTCGAGGACGAAGCGTGGGACGACGATCCCGTAGCCGAGGAACTTGCTCTCGCAGATGCCGGCGAGCCGTCCGTCGATGAGCGCGCTGGTATCGACGACGACGAGCGGCACGTCGACCCCGTGGGGAACAAAGCGAACGTAGGGGATGACGAGGTTGAATTCATCCTTCCCGCGCAGGGCGATGACCGCTCCGAGGTACATGAGAATGACAAAGAGGCCCAGCCGGATCAGGTAGAGGTTCTGTGTGAGGATGATGCCGAGTTCGTCCTGTTCCTCGAAGGGAAACTCAAAGAGGGGCGAGGTGGCGAGGATGTGGGCGCAGGCCCAGCCGACGAAAAGACCGAAGGTCAGCGCGGAAAGCCCGCGGAGGGAGAAGCCTTTCAGCATGACATCGACGAGGATGACCAGCGCACCGATGGCCCCGCCGATGAACAGTGCCCGCAAACGGAATGCGTCCCACTCCGGAACGGAGTAGGTGATCAGCCACGCTCCGACGAGGCAGAGGACAAAGAAGAAAATGCGCAGTGCGGAGATGGTCTTGTTCATGAGGGCTTGAAGGGCGGAATGAGTAGAGAGGATTCGCGGAACCGTCCACCCTGATTTGCGTCTTCCCCTTGGAAGTAGCCGAAGTTGTGAGACGTTCGAAGTAGCCGAAGTCGTTAGACTTTGGCCCGTCGAATCCACGGTAGGGCCGGGGCTTGTCCCCGCGCCCGACGGGGCCCCCGCGCAAGGCGGGGCCCTACCTCCAAAGGACCGCCGGGCCGCAGGGTGCCGGGGCCAAACTTTCACAAGTTCGGCTACTCCTGGAAGACGGGTTCGGCCGGGGCCAAACTTTCACGAGTTCGGCTACACGAGTTCGGCTCCTGCGGGGTGCTGCTACTCGTACAGTTCCGGGAGGGTGGCTTCCCCTTCCTCGACGCGGCCGTCGAGGTGGTCGGCGAAGAATTCCTCGATGGCGCGGTAGGCGTCAAAGCGGTTTTCCTCGTTGGCGAAGCCGTGCCCCTCGTCTTCCTTGAGCATGTAGGCGACGTCGATCCCGCGCTCGCGCAGGGCGGCGACGATCTGGTCGGATTCGGCCTGTTTGACGCGCGGGTCGTTGGCGCCCTGGAGGATCATGAGGGGACTCTGCAGCTGGTCGATATGGAAGAGCGGGGAGACGGCGCGGAGGCGTTCCTTATCCTTTTCGGGGTGGCCGATCATTTCGTACATGGATTCCCGCATGGGTTCCCAGTAGGGCGGAATCGATGCGAGCAGGGTAAAGAGACTGGACGGCCCTACGTAGCTGACGCCGGCGGCGTACAGTTCCGGCGTGAAGGTCATGCCGGCGAGGGTGGCGTAGCCGCCGTAGGAGGCGCCGTAGATGCCGACGCGCTCCGGATCGACGATCCCTTTGTCGACAAGGTAGCGCACCCCGTCGGTCACGTCGTCCTGCATTTTGCGTCCCCATTCGCCGAAGCCGAGTTCCATGAAGAGCTTTCCGTAGCCGGTGGAGCCGCGGAAATTGGGTTGCAGGACGGCGTATCCGCGATTGGCGAGGAACTGCGGTTCCGAGCGGAATCCCCACGAATCGCGCGCCTGCGGACCGCCGTGCGGAATGACGATCAGGGGCAGGTCCTCCGCCGGAACCCCGGTGGGCAGGGTCAGGTAGCCGTGAATGAACAGCCCGTCCCGCGATTCGTAGGTGATCGGTTCCATGTCCGCCATGTGGTCCGGATTCAGCCATGGGGAGATGTCCGACAGCTTGCGCAGCTCATCGGTGGCGCGGTCGTAAAAGTAGTAGGCGCCCTGGCTGCGGTCGCTGAAGGTGCGGACCAGCCACTTGGTCTCGTCCTCGGAATGATCGGCGAGGCGGACCTCGACACCCGGCAACCGCTTCTCGAGGGAACGGTGGAGCTGTTCGCGTTGCTCGTCGAAGTAGACAAAGGTCCGGTAGGCGGCGAGGAAGGAGACGCCGAGGAGCTTTTCGCGTTTGTCCGAAAATTCGACGGAATGCAGGTCCACCTGCGGATGCTGGTAGATGACGTCCTCTTCGGTCCGGCTTTTCGGATCGTAAAGGACCAGCGCGTCTTTGTCACGGCCAAGGTCGCTCACCACCCAGACCTTTTCGTTGTCATAAGTGAACTGGAGGGGGCGGAAGGTCGATTTCCAGCTCGCCTCCTCGATCAATGCGAAAGGTTCCTCCACCGAGGAGCGGTAATAAATTTTCTCATTCACTCCATCGGAGGCGATCGCGAAGCGCACATTGCCCTCATGGTCGGTGGCATAGCCGGTGTAGTTCCCGGGATTTTCCACCTGTAGTTCCAGTTCACCGCTGGGCAGGTGGATCCTGAATACGTCGAAGAGGCGCTCGTCGCGGCGGTTCATGGAAATGATCATGTGCTCCGGATCCTCCTCGAGATCGTCGACGACGCCGACCCTGGTGTCTTCGAAGGGGGTTAATTCGCGCACGTCGCTGCCGTCGACATTGACGGCGTAGAGATGGAAGTTCTCGTTCCCCTCCTTGTCCTGCAGGTAGACCAGACCGTCGTCGGAGGTCCAGAAGTAGGAGAAAATGTCGCGGTCGGTTTCCTCCGTCACCCGTCGCACATCCCCTTCGCCGTCCAGCTTGCGGACGTGGATGTTGAGGCGGTTCTCGTAGGGGGCCAGCCATGACAGCCAGGTTCCGTCCGGGGAAATCCGGTAGGCGGTCTTTTCCGGGTTGCGGAAAAAGTCGCGCATCGGCATGAGCGGCGGCTCTTCTGCATGGAGGACCATCGCCGGGGCGAGAAGCAAGACGGCCGCGAGAAGGCCGGAGAGGGGAATTTCTTTTCGGATCATAAAAAGTGACTCAATTTTCAGAGGATTCCGGAATCCGCAAGTCGCGGGTTTCCCCGATCCGCGGATCGGAGAGAATGCGGGCGCGGTCGCCGGCGACCATGATACCGATGACCGCGCCGCTGCGGGAAAACACATAATCACCCGTCGAAGGAGCGAACTCCCCAAACAGGCGGGTCATGAGCCGGTTCTGCACCTCAAGGAAACCCTCCTCGCCCGGGGGAATCCTCGTCGGAATTTCTCCATAGGCCTCCTCGTCCTTCCGCACGAGGACGGCCTCGGTGAAGCGGAGGGGATCTTCGGCAACGGCGAAAGCCTCTTTCTCTTTCTCCTCCATCAAGGAGGTCGGAATGCGGACGGCGGCGATATCGGGGGCGTTTGCAAGAAATCCAACCTCGCGCATGGCGAAGGCCTGGTCCCCGATTTCGACGATCGCGGAAAGCTCCTCCGCAGCGCCGGCTCCCTCTAGCGGTGTACCGGCAATGGCGAAAATGGCAAAGACGCCTCCTTCCGTGCGGACGGGCACCGCCCGGAGAATCTCTGTCCGCTCCCGGCTGCCGAAGAGCAGTTGTTCCCGCCAGCGGAACTGGAGGCGCAGCCGGTTCTCCGTGAAAGCCTTGTAGATGGTGTTCATGGACACCGGCTGGGCCTTGCGGATCTCCTCTTTCAGTTCCGTCGAGGACGCCGCCAGCTGGCTCACTCCGGCGGCGAGATCCTCGGAGCGGGCGGCTGCGCGCTCCGCTTCCAGGCGGGCGCGCTCGACCTCGGCCTGCGCGGCGGTGAGGTTCTGCCGCAGGAGCTGCTTTTCCGTTTCGCTCACCTCGAGTTGGGTCGACAAAGTCTGCTGCCGCCGCTGCAGCGAGGCCATCCGCTGCTCCGCCTCGTCGAGCGCCTCCGCCTTGGCTTCCGCCTCCGCCTGGCGTTGCTGCAATTCCTCCTGGAGGCGCCGGCTGCGTTCGGCCTTTTCCTGCAACTCCCGCGCGAGCTGCTCCTTCTCCTCCGCCGTCAGGTCCAGCCGCTGACGCGTTTGCTCGAGGTTCTGTGCCAATTCCTCGCGCATTTCCGCGAGACGCCGCCGCTGTTCCTCCGTCTGTTCGAGGCTCTGCTGGACATTCTCCAGCGAGGAACTGGTTTCCTGCAACTTCTCGGCGGTTTCCGCGAGGGCGCTTTCTTTTTCCTCCAGTTCCTCCTTTGTTGAATCGAGATCCTGTTCCAGTTCTTCGCGCTGCTGCGTCTCGTTCTCGAGGGAAAGCTGCAGCAGCTCGAGCATCTCCTCCGAGGCGTCCTCGCGCAGCTCCGCCTCGTCGACCTCTTCCGGCGCGGTCTCGGGCTTGAACTCCACCAGCGCGAGGATGCTGATGAGGAGAAAGTCGCAGATGATAATGAGAAGCGTCTTATTCACTTGGAGAGGTTGTTTTCACACGGAGACACGGACCGCCTCTCCGTGTGAGGGGAATCGACTGCCGGGCCCGCCTGTCATCGCGCTGTTTCCGTCCGGTCCTCCTCGAGGATGAGCTTCCGGCGGAAGGGCCGCAGAAAGCCGACTTTGAGAATCGCGACAAAGATGATGCCGAACAGGGTGGAGGCGTAGGCGGCCATGAGGCTGGCATCGACGACATTGAGTACGACGAGGATCAGGGAGGCGACCGTGCCCCCAAGGCCCACGTACAACCCGAGGTCGAAGAGGTTTTCCTCGTTGTCGAGAAGGTGCATTTTCACACGCGGGCGCACCGGTCGCTTCCGCACCTCGGCGATTTTCAGCAGGCCGAAGACGAAGACCAGCAGCTGCAGGACGAGGAAGAGGAGCAGGACGAGAATGGTGACTTGGTCGATCATGGTCGTTTCACTTTCGGTGGCCGCTGGCGCCGCGCTTTCGGGCACGACGGCGGCGAGGTTCAGTTGCAGGCTGCCCTGTTCGTTTGGTCGGAAATCAAGCAGACCGGGTTCAATGAGGACCCAAAGCAACAACATGACAAGGACGCCCGCGATGGCGCTGTCGAGGGAAAGGAGAAAACGCCGCGTGCCGAAGCGGGGGGGCGGGGCGCCCGCGATGCACAGCCGCAGAATCCCCGCAAGACAGACTCCGCAAAGTCCGAAGGCAAGCGCGCGGACGCCCATGGCCGCGTTCGGGAATTGCTCGGCGAAGGCCTTGAAGCGTTCCTGTTGCCGCGTCCAGCTTTCCGGAAGGGCCCTCCACAGGGCCGGGGGCTGATAAAGCGGATCCCCGTTGCGCACGAGGGTGGCCACCGCGCCGCCGCCCATGCCGAGGGCGGTGCGCAATCCCGCCCAGCCCCGCTCGCGGTGTTCCCGGAGGTAGGCGGCAAGGTCCGCCGCCTCCGGGGCCGTTTGCAGCGCCGCGAACAGCACCGGCCAACGGGACGGTTCCACTTGGAGGGCCCGTGCCGCAAAGAGCAGTTCCTCCCTGCCGCCGAGGTTTCCGAGCGTGCTCTTCATCGCCAGCCAATTGGCCCGGCGCCCGAGGGTGAGAAGGGACAGATAAAAGGACTCCACCTCGGCGAAGGCGGCGGTATCGCCGTCGAGGGCGCGCTCGAGGTTGGCGAGAAAGCTCGAGCGGACCGGCTCGGGAAGCCCGTCTCCCTGTTCGAGCAGGGCGGTGGCGAGAATGGTCGCTTCCAGCGGCTGGCCGGAACTGGACTGCACGGGATAAAAGCGTTGCCAGCCCGTCAGCTCCCGGCTGGCGAGGATCCGCTGCACGTTCCGGTTGGCGCTCTGGGCGAGGAATCGGCTCAGCTCCTCCCGGTGTTGGCGGGGCAGCAGGGTGGGGAGGACCGCCGTCTCGTCTTCGCGTAGAAAGGGCGCGGCGGCGAGAAACTGTTCATAAAAGGGCGCCGGGCCGCCGGACCAGCGGTAGAGGGGCTGATCCTCATAAAGGGCGGCTCGTCGTTCCTGCAGCTTTCCGGCTTCGGGCAGCAGCGCCAGAAACGGCTCCGCGAGGCCCGGACGCCCGCTTTCCAGATGCGTCCGCGCCAACTCGGCCAGGCCGGGCGTTCCACGGGCCGCCTCCTCGAGGACCAGCGGCGAAATGGAGCGGAAATAAACCGGAAGGCTCATGCCGAACCAGAGCGCCGCGGCCGCGATCACCAGCCGCATCCCGATCCCCGGCCAGCGGCGGGCCCGGGCCTTGCTCGCCCTTCCTTCTCCCAATGCTTCGCTCATGGCCTCACCCCTTAATTGACCTTAGGAAAGAAGCGGTGCAAGTTGACTCCTTTGTTTATCCCTCATGCAACTGCGCGTCACCTATTACGGAGAACCGATCCTTGAACAACCTACCGTGACCGTCGAGTCCTTTGGTCCGGAGTTGGAACGACTTTCCAAGGACATGATCGAAACCATGTACACCGAGGAAGGCGTCGGCCTCGCCGCACCCCAGGTGGACAGCGACCTGCGCCTCTGCGTGGTCGATGTCGGGCACCTGCCGCCGGAGGAGCTGTCCTACGAAATCGACGGTCGCCGACCGCCCGTCGACCTCCTCATGCCGATGACGCTGGTGAATCCGCGCCTGCGCACCGTTCCCGGCGAGGTGGAAACCGGCGAGGAGGGCTGCCTCTCCTTTCCCGGCATCCGCGGTCCGGTGCCCCGCGCTTCCGCGATCGACGTGGACTATCAGGACCTGTCCGGCCAGGCCCACCTTCTGCGCTGCAGCGGCTGGTTCGCGCGCGTCGTGCAGCATGAGGTTGACCATTTGGACGGGGTCCTCTTCATCGACCGCATGGCGAAGACCGCCTACAAGCAAATCGAGGGGCGCGTGCGCCGCCTTCGTCGCCAGACGCAACGGACCCTCCCGAAAACAAAGTCATCTTTATGAAACTCGAACAAGTCGCCGTCCAGCTGTACACCCTCCGGGACCATCTGAGAACACCGGCCGATTACCGTGAAAGCCTGCGCAAGGTAGCGGAAATTGGCTACAAGTCCGTACAGGTCTCCGGGCCCCGTCCGGTTTCGGAGGAGGAGATTGCCGAGTTCTGCCACGAGGCGGGCCTGGGGATCAATTCCACCCACGAGGGCAGCGAACTGATCCTCGAAAACCCGGCCAAGGTGGTGGAAAACCTGAACGCCTTTGGTTGTGCCTATACCGCGTATCCATTTCCCAAGGACGTCGACTTTGCCTCCGTCGATTCCGTGCAGCGGCTCATCGCGGGTCTGAATGCCTCCGGCAAGGTCCTTGCCGAGGCGGGCAAGATCCTGACCTACCACAACCACGCGGTGGAATTTGAGAAGCTGGAGGGGACCACGATCATGGAGAAGATCTATGACGGGACCGATCCCCGCTACCTGCAGGGCGAGATCGACACCTACTGGGTGAAGGCCGGCGGCGATGATCCGGAAGCATGGTGCCGCCGGCTCGACCAGCGCCTGCCCCTGTTGCACATCAAGGACTACGCCGTCGGCGAGGACGGCAAGCCCCGTTTCGCCGAAATCGGGGAGGGTGTTCTCGATTTCCCGGCCATTATCAAGGCCGCTGAGAAATCAGGTTGCGAGTGGTTCATCGTCGAGCAGGACACCTGCCCGGGCGATCCCTTCGACTCCCTTGCCCTCAGTTTCCGCAATATCCGCGACCGCCTCATTGAATCCTGAATCCCCGCCGCCTTGATCCGACGCACCCGCCAGCGCGAGGCGATCGAGGAGGTCTTTCAGGCCTCCCGTCGCCCCCTTGCGCCCGGGGAGGTCCACGAGGCCGCCCTGCCCGCTTATCCCGGGCTCGGGTTGCGCACGGTTTATCGACAACTCAAGGACATGGTCGACGAGGGCCTCATCGTCGGGGTCGATTATCCCGGCCAGCCCCTCCGCTACGAGTGGGTCAGCGAGAAGGACCACGCCCACTTCATCTGCCGCCGCTGCCGCCGCGTCTACGACCTGGAGGTGGACGTCCCCGATGTCGAAATCACCGCTCCCCGCGGCTTCACCGTCATGGGGCAGGAAACCGTCTTTTACGGCCTCTGCCCCGAGTGCGGCGAAGGATCGTAGGCCAAAGTCTTACGACTTCGGCTACTCAAGATAAGACGGCCAGAGTCTTACGACTTCAACTACTCAAGATAAGACGGCCGGGGTCTTACGACTTCGGCTACCCAATGGAAGTAGCCGAACTCGTGAGAGTTTGGCCCGGCGCCCCCTTGCCTACCGCCACAGCGCCTCGGCCACGGCGGCATAGGCCTCCATGACCCGTGGACCGGGAATGCTGAAGGGACCGTACGGGACAAGGTGGACGCGTCCCTCCCGCACGGCGGGGATGCGCTTCCAGACCGGATGGGTTTCCAGCCGTGCGATCCGCCTCCGCAGCTGTTCGGTTGCTTCGGCGGTCTCCGCCTCACGGATGAGAAGGACTTCCGGGTTCAGGGCCAGCAGGGCTTCCGGGGAAACTTCGCCCCACGCCGTTCCCATTTCGGCGGCTATATTGGTCGCGTGGGCTTCCGTGAGGATTTCGTCGATCCATGAATCCCGCCCGGGCGCCCAGCCCGGTTGCAGGCCTTCTTCAATCGAAAGGAGGAAGAGGGCGCGCGGGCGCTCTTTGTCGCGGTGCGGACCTACGATGCGGTCCACCTCCGCCTTCCGGGCTTTCAGTTCACGCATGAGCTGCAGCGCCTTGCCCGGAACTCCCGTCAGGACGCCGATTTTCCCGATATCCTCGAGGATGTCTTCCATCCCGTTGTGCTCGAAAGCCAACGCGACGGTCCGCGGGG
>JAAAOD010000113.1 GCA_009908535.1 Verrucomicrobiota bacterium | reverse complement strand
CTCCTCCTTCCCCTGCTGTGCTATCATCCGATGCAGCTCTTCCTCGCCGCGCTCCTCCTGCCGCGCCTGCGCACGGCGTAACCGAAAACAACCATCCCGGCGCGTTGCCTGCATCAAAACAGCCCGCTGAAAAGGGCCGGGCTGCGCAATGGCATCGGGAGCCCTTGCCGGGCGCGGAAAGAACCCCCCTGGCAGGCCCACGAGGACTCGAACCTCGAATGGCTGAACCAAAATCAGCTGTGTTGCCAATTACACCATGGGCCTGTGGGAAAGAACGGGGAAATAAAGGTGGGCCAACGCTGGGCGTCAAGTCCCATTGCAGGGGCGCTGAGGGCCGATCCAAGCGGCAGGCGAAGGAGGGATTGACCTTTGCGTGGGGAGGTAAAAGCTGCTCGTTTTAATGGATGGGATACCGGATGGAAAAGCACCCCGCTACCAGCGCATTGTCCTCAAGCTGAGCGGGGAAGTACTCAGGTCCCGGGAGTCCGGGGAAAGCATCGACGGGACGGTGCTGCACCGCGTCTGCGAGGACATCAAGGCGGTGCACGACCTTGGCGTGGAGGTCGGCCTTGTCGTGGGCGGCGGCAACATCTTCCGCGGGCTCTCGGGGGCGGAAACCCGCGGGGTAGCGCGGACGACCGGGGATTACATGGGCATGCTCGCCACCACCATCAACGGCCTCGCCCTCATGGACTGCCTCGAAAAAATGGAGGTTCCGGTGCGTGTGCTCAGCGCCATCGAGATGAACAAGGTGGCCGAGCCGTACATCCTGCGCCGGGCCACCCGCCACCTCGAGAAGGGCCGGGTCGTCATCTTCGTCGGCGGCACCGGCAATCCCTATTTTTCCACGGACACGACAGCCGCCCTGCGCGCGAGTGAAATCGGAGCCGACGTCATCCTCAAGGCCACGAAAGTGGACGGGATCTACGACAAGGATCCGGTCCAGTTCCCCGAAGCGGTCAAATACGACCATATCTCTTTCATGGAAGCGTTGAAGATGCGCCTCAAGGTCATGGACGCCACCGCCTTTGCCCTTTGCCAGGACAATCAGATGCCCATCCTCGTCTTTAATCTGAACGAAAAGGACAGCATCCGCCGCGCCGTCCTCCGCGAGGCCATCGGGACGCTGGTGGAGTAAAGGGCCCGTCGTTAGGGTAGCCGAAGTCGTCAGACTTTGGACCTACGCCTAAAAGGTAGCCGAAGTCGTCCTTTCCTGGCGGACCCAGCGCAAGGCGAGGCCCTTTATCCAAAGCCCGGAGGATCCGGGGAAGCGAGTCCGGGGTGACCCGCCGACCGGAGGGCAGCGAAGGACAAAACCTCCGCGGAAGCGCGGCAGCGCAAAGGACAGCATCCGCCGCGCCGTCCTCCGCGAGGCCATCGGGACGCTGGTGGAGTAAAGGGCCCGTCGTTAGGGTAGCCGAAGTCGTCAGACTTTGGACCGTCGCCTAAAAGGTAGCCGAAGTCGTCCTTTCCTGGCGGACCCAGCGCAAGGCGAGGCCCTTTAGCCAAAGCCCGGAGGATCCGGGGAAGCGAGTCCGGGGGTGACCCGCCGACCGGAGGGCAGTGAAGGACAAAACCTCCGCGGAGGCGCGGCAGCGCTTCCCTCCGGGCGCAGAAACCTCCGCGGAAACGCGGCAGCGCTTCCCTCCAGGCGCGGAGACCTCAGCGGAAGCGCGGCAGCGCTTCCCTCCAGACGCAGAGACCTCCGCGGAAGCGCGGCAGCGCTTCCCTCCAGGCGCAGAGACCTCCGCGGAAGCGCGGCAGCGCTTCCCTCCAGACGCAGAGACCTCCGCGGAAGCGCGGCAGCGCTTCCCTCCGGACCGGCTTCTACAGCGACCCCACCTACTACCGCCACTCATGCTTGGGGTAGCGTCCGAAGAGGTCCTTGCGGATTTGCGGATAGGCGCCCTCCCAGAAACCGTCGAGGTCGTCGGTGATGTGCACCGGACGCTGGTTCGGGGCGAGGATTTCCAGTCGCAGGGACAGGCGTCCGTCGCCGACGGTCAGGCTTTTGCCGGGAACGTCGTACAGTTGCTGGATGCGCGCGCGCAGGCAGCACGACCGTCCCGTCCTCCTCGTAGCGCAACTTGAGGCCCCGCGTTCCGGGAAGGGGGAAACGCTCCGGCAGGAGCCGGTCCATGACCGCCTCCATCCCGCTCGGCAACCATGCCCGGAGAACCGGCATGACGGGGCGGTCCTTGACCTCCTTATAGCGGATGGCGCCCTCGCAGATCTGTTCAAGGAGCAACAGCCGGTCTTCTTCCCTGATCGGTGACAAATTCCACTCGGGGAACAGGCGGGCCAGCAGGTCGGCCCTGCGCAACCAGGTTTCCGCCGCCGCATCCCACTTCTTCAAGGGCCATCCATGGCGGTGCAGGCCCTCGGCCAGCAGAGTGGCGGCCCTGGCGGGATCAGGTTCGCCGCTCTCTTCGTCCCGCAGAAGCAATCCACGGAAGCTTCTGCGCCGCCGGCGCACAATGGCGCGTCGCTCCGCATCCAGCACCTCGCATTCCTCCACAGCTGCCTCGCCGGGAAACAACTCCTCCAGCCAGCCTTCTTCCACGCGGGTCAGGCCGGCGGCGCGGACCTTGACCTCGCCGCGGACCGCCCGCTCCTCCAGATCGAGGGCAAGGAAAAGGCCTTCCCCGTCGACGACGGTCTCGGCCTCCACCTCGCCGCGCCGCCCATGGCATAAGAGGCAGCTCCGCGTTCCGCGACGCCGCAGCCCGAGGTGGTCCGCGAAGCCCGTCAGCAGGCTCCTGGCGAAGGCGCGGGGCAGGTCCTCCGTCGGCCGGCTTTCCTTCCCGAGCAGTCCCCGGAGCTGACGATACACGCGACTTGCCTGGTGGACGGAACCCGCGCGCAAGCGCCATTTGCGGCAGAAGTCCCCCACCCCTTCCTCGGCAGCGGCAGCCTTTTGCCACAAAAGAACATCGCGCAGCAGGTCAGAAAAGCCCTCCGCCGCCGCCGTCCACTCCGCCCACTGGCGTTCGACGGCCTTGTCGACGCGGCGCTCCCGCAGGGGTCCCGCTTCCAGCAGGGCCAGCGCCGCCGCCATCCCATCAAGGCAGCCCTCCTGCTCCGCCGCCAACAGGAGACGGGCGTACCGCGGGTGCAGGGGCAGGCGCGCCATCGCCCGTCCAAGTTCCGTAACTCCTTTTTTGTCAACAGCTCCCAGCTCCCGAAGGACCCTCCCCGCGCGTTCCCAGGCCTCATCCGGGGGCGGCTGGGGCAAAGCAAGATCCTCCCCGCAGCCGGCCACCGCCAGCAACAGCCGCATCTCCGCAAGATCGAGCCGTTCGATTTCCGGGGGCGTCTGTTCCGGACGGCGGAGGTGATCCGCCTCCGCGTCCAGAGGCGCAGGCACGTCCCCGGGGCCACCCGGCCCGCGCGCCCGGCCCGCTGCTCTGCGCTCGCCCGGCTGATGGGCTCCACGAGAAGGGTATTTACCCCGCGGCGCTGATCGTATGCCGGCATCCGCGCCAATCCGCTGTCGATGACCGTGCGGATGCCCGGCAGCGTGACCGAGGTCTCGGCCAGATTCGTCGCCACGAGAATCCGCGGACCCGTCCCCGGGCACAGCGCCCGGTCCTGCGCTTCCGGAGGCAAAGCTCCGTACAGCGGCAGCACTTCCCAGCCTTTCGCTTCCCGGAGTTCCCGAATACCGCGCGCCGCCCGTTCGATGTCCCCGGCGCCCGGCAAGAAAACGAGGTAATCCCCCGCAAGACCTTCCCGCAGCGCCTTTCGCACCGCTTTCACCACCCGTTCCGCCGGACGCTCCTCCCCCAGTCCGCCCACCAGTTCCGTCGCCACCGAAAAGCTCCGCCCCGCGCTTTCCAGCACTTCCGCCTCCGGCAGAAGCCGTCGCAGCCCGGTCGTTTCCAGGGTCGCCGACAGGATTCCAATCCGGCCCCCCCAGCCGGCTTCCTGCGCCCGCAGCGCCAGCCCCAACCCCACGTCGCCCTCCAGATGACGCTCGTGGAATTCATCAAACAGAATCCCCCCCACCCCCGACAACCCCGTCCCGCCCGCCAGCCAGCGCAGAAGTAACCCTTCAGTGACAAAAAGGAGGCGGGTTCGCTTCGACCGCTGCCGCTCAAAGCGGACCTGGTACCCGACGGTCTCTCCCGGCCGCTCCCCGAGGAGGCCGGCGAGGTAGCGGGCGAGCAGCCGGGCAGCGACGCGGCGCGGCTGCAGGACGACGAGGAGCTGATCACGGGGAAAGCCCTCCCACTGCAGCAGGTGCAGCGGCAGGCGGGTCGATTTGCCGGAGCCCGTGGGGGCCTTCACGAGAACGACCGGCGAGCGCCGCCAGGCCGCTTCCAGTTGCGGAAACAGCTCGAGGATGGGAAGATCTTCGCGGTGAGGCGCGGCCATGCGGAGCGGTCATGCTTCGCAGCGCTCGGGCAGGGGCAAGGGGAAAGCGAATCCGCCCCCGACCTTGACGTTGGAATGGTTCCAAGAAATGAGGAATGGAAAAAACCACGAAGGACACGAAGAAGGCCATGCTCCGCGCTCCCCTCCGCGCCAACGCCATTCCTTCCGTGTTTTCCGCGCCCTCCGCGGTTGATCCCATCACCACCACCATGACCACCACTGATACCATCGCTGCGCCCGCCACCGCCGCCGCCGAGGCGGCCCTCGCCCTGCTTCGCGTTTCCGGTCCGGAGGTTCCGCGGCTGCTCAAGGAGATCTTCGGGGCGGACGATCCTCCCCCGCCCCGCCAAGCCACGCTCGCCGCCTACCGCGACCGCGAGGGGATCCTCCTCGACCACCTCCTCTTCACCTGGTTCGCGGAAGGCCGCTCCTACACGGGAGAACCGCTCCTCGAGCTCACCCCACACGGCAACCCCTACCTCGTGCGCAAGATCCTCGACGACCTCCTCGCGCGGGGCTGCCGCCTCGCCGAAGCGGGGGAATTCACCCGCCGCGCCTTCCTCAACGGCTGCCTCGACCTCAGCCAGGCCGAGGGCGTCCTCCAGCTCATCCGGGCCCGCTCCGACCGGGCCCTGCAGGCCGCGCGGCGGCAGCTCGCCGGCTCGGTCGGCCGTACGGTCGACAACCTCGTCGACCGCCTTCTCCAGCTGACCGCCGAAACGGAGGCCTATATCGATTTCCCCGAGGAAGACCTGCCGCCCGAGGAAGAGGAAGGCCCGCTGCGCTCCCTCGACGCCCTCCTCCGCGACATCGACCGGCTCGTCGCCACCCGCCGTTACAGCGACCTCCTCCACGACGGCATCAAGTGCGTCATCCTCGGCGAACCCAACGTCGGCAAATCCAGCCTCCTCAACGCCCTCACCGGCGAGGACCGCGTCCTCGTCTCCGCCGAACCGGGCACCACGCGCGATTATGTCGAGGAGCGCATCCTCATCGGCCCCTACCTCCTCCGCGTTATCGACACCGCCGGTCTCCACGAGGCCGCCAACGCCCTCGAGGAAGCCGGGATCGCCCGCAGCCGCGAACAGATCGAAAACGCCGACCTCCTCCTCGTCGTCCTCGACGCCACCCGCCCCTCCCCCACCCTGCCCGGGGCTGTGCAGGAAATGCTCCGGGAGCGCCAGGCCCTCGTCCTCGAAAACAAGGGCGACCTGCCGGAGGCCCGGGCCCACGCCTCCTTCGCCCCCGCCCTCCCCCATTTATCCGTCAGCGCCACCACCGGCGACGGCCTCTCCGAACTCCGCGAACGCATTCGGCAAAGCATCGAGAAAGGCCTCCTTATCCCCGACAGCGAGGCCGTCCTCGTTTCCGCCCGCCACGCCGACGCCCTCGCCGAGGCCCGGGAGCGCCTCCGCGAAGGACCGGCTCTTTGCCTCTTTTTGTATCGGCAAGTAATTCCCCTCCAAAGCTTTACAAATGCAAACCTACGATGTCATCGTCTGCGGCGCCGGCCACGCCGGTTGCGAAGCCGCCCTCGCCGCCGCCCGTTCCGGGGCCCGCACCCTCCTCCTCACCGGCAATCTCGATACCGTGGCCCAGCTCGCCTGCAACCCCGCCATCGGCGGTCTCGCCAAGGGGCATATGGTGCGCGAAATCGATGCTCTCGGGGGTGAGATGGCCGTCAATACCGACCTCACCGCCATCCAGTTCCGCCTCCTCAACGCCTCCAAGGGACCCGCCGTGCAGGCCTGCCGCGCCCAGTGCGACAAGAAGGCCTACCAGTTCCGCATGAAGCACGCCCTCGAACTGCAGCCCGGCCTCAGCGTCTTCCAGGCCCTCGTCACCGGCCTGACCTTCAAGGGCGGACGCGTCACCGGGGTCGAAACCTCCCTCGGTCTCACCTTCCCCGCCCGCACCGTCGTCGTCACCACTGGAACCTTCCTCCGCGCCCTCCTCCACGTGGGGCGCTCCAAATCCGAGGGCGGCCGCATGGGCGACTTCAACGCCAAAACCCTCTCCAGCTCCTTCGTCGAGGCCGGGATCGAGCTCTCGCGCCTCAAGACGGGCACGCCCTGCCGCCTCCTCGGCCGTTCCATCGACTTTTCCGCCCTGTCCGAACAGCGGGGCGACCGCCCCCCGCCCCTCTTCGCGTTTTACGACACCCGCGCCGACGCGCCATTGTTCCACGTGGAACAGGACGGCCTCCGGTTCACGGAAGAATTCCGCCGCCGCATGTTCCACGTGGAACACAAAAACGGTGGCGAACGCGGCGGGTGGCTCCCCGGGGAAGTCGACGCCGCCTGCTGGATCACCTGCACGACCGGGGCCACCCACCGCCTCATCAACGACAACCTGCACCTGTCACCTCTCTACGCGGGCGAAATCGAGGGCGTCGGCCCCCGCTACTGTACTGTCCCTCCATCGAGGACAAAGTCGTAAAGTTTCACGAAAAACCCCAGCACCGCCTCTTTCTCGAACCGGAAGGCCGCAGCACCGACGAATGGTACGTCAACGGCCTTTCCACCAGCCTGCCCTTTGAGGTGCAGCAGGCAATGCTGAAGACCATCCCCGGTCTGGAAAACGCCCGCATGCTGCGCCCGGCCTATGCGGTGGAGTATGATTTCGCGCAACCGACGCAGCTTTTCGCCAGCCTTGAGTCCAAGAAAGTAGAAAACCTCTTTTTCGCCGGCCAGATCAACGGAACCTCCGGCTACGAGGAAGCGGCCGCCCAGGGCCTCCTCGCGGGATTGAACGCGGCGCGGAAAACGCGCGGCGAGCCGGCGGTCGTCCTCGGACGCGAGGACGGCTACATTGGCGTTCTCATTGACGATCTCGTCACAAAAGGAACGACCGAACCGTACCGGATGTTCACCTCGCGGGCCGAACACCGGCTCCTTTTCAACCACGGGTCCGCCGAACTGCGCCTCGCCGCGGCGGCGGAAGCGGGCCGCCTTCTGCCGGAGGACCGCCTGCGCCGCATCCAGCAGAAGAAGCGCGAAGTGGAGCGATGGGCAGAGAAACTCGAGCGGGAGACGCGCAGCGGCGGAACCTACGGAGACTGGATCCGCAAGGGTGGGGGAGAGGACGGCCTTCCCAAGGCCTTCGCCGCCATGGGAGCGGAAATCCGCCGCGAAATCCTGTACCGCGTCCGCTACCGCGGTTACCTTGACCGGGAACGGCGGCAGATCGCCAGAATGGCCCAAACCGAGAAGATCCGCATTCCCCCCGGATTCAATTACGCGGAGGTCGCCGGCCTGCGCGCCGAGTCGGCACAGAAACTGGCCGAGATGCGCCCCGCCAACCTCGGCCAGGCCGGGCGCATTTCCGGCGTCAATCCGACGGATGTGACCCTGCTCATGGTCGCCCTCGGGGCCGGACGCAAGCGTAGTTAAAAATAAGTACACACGCCGCCAACCCGGCAATTATCGGGGGTGCTTCCGGCACCCTGCAGGGCGCCCGCGCCGCCCTCCGGTGGAGCGGCGACGGTTGTCACAAACTTGTTGCGCAAATTGGCATTGCCCCGGAGACGTGCCGGTGCTTCGCTGGCGGTTGTAACCGAACCGTTGCCAATATGACCACCACGGGAAAGCGCATCCTCGTCGTCGACGACGAACCGGACGTCACCGAGCTTGTTTCCTACCGACTCAAGCGGGAAGGGTATGAAGTGGAGGTGATCAACGATCCCCTTCATATCATGGGCAAGGCCCGCGAATTCAATCCGCATCTCTTCGTCCTGGATATCATGATGCCCGAACTGGACGGGCTGAAAATCTGCCGCATGATTCGCGCCGACGCCAAGCTGAGCGCGGTGCCGATCATCTTCCTGACGGCGCGCGGGGAGGTGGAGGACCGCATTCGCGGACTGGAGTCGGGCGCGGACGATTATTTGGCTAAGCCGTTCGATACCAAGGAGTTAGCCCTTCGCATCGGGCTGATCTTCAAGCGGTATGCGCAAAGAGAGCGAAGAGGGGCAGAAACAGCTCGAAGTCGGGGACATCCTTCTCGATGAGGAGATGCACACGGTGACCGTCTCCGGCAACGTGGTCGACCTGACGGCGACGGAGTTCAAGCTTCTGAAGCTTCTCATGCAGCGGAAGGGGAGGGTGCAGTCGCGGGAGAACCTTCTCGTCAACGTCTGGAATTACGACACCGATACGGAGACCCGGACGATCGACACGCACATCCGCCGTCTGCGGGAGAAACTGCATGACCGCGCGAACCTCATTGAGACGGTCCGCGGGGTCGGCTACCGCATCAATGAACCGGTAACGAACTGAGGAGGACGGGGCCTTGCAGCTTCTTCTGGTCCTCGCGATCGGCCTCTGCGCCATTTTCTACCTTCGCCTGCGGCGGATCCGTCGTTTCCA
>JAAAOD010000103.1 GCA_009908535.1 Verrucomicrobiota bacterium | reverse complement strand
TGGAAAGGCGCGTCAGGCCGTGAAGGACCTCAAAGGTCTCCTTCTCGCCTTGCAGATCCGCCGCAAGGCGCCGGGCCTCTTCCATCCGGTTGGCGCGGAGGGCCAGTTGCAACCGCCTTGCCTGAATCCGCTCCGCCGGCAGGGAGGTGTCCGCCAGTTTTTCGAGAAGTTCCTCCGCGCGCTCCGGCTCGAAAAAGGCGATCGCATCAAAAAGAGCGAATCCGGCCTCGGGATGCGACGGATCCTTCGAAAGGGCCTTCTCAAAGGCGGACGTCGCGCCGGGAAAATCCCCGTTCGCGTGCGCCCGTTGACCCTCGGTGTACCATTCCTCCGCCTTATCCCCGGGTTGGCGGAGAAAATAAAAATATCCCAGCAACAGCAGGACCGCGGAACCGAGAACCGCCAGAGACCCCCACCAACCCCCTCTTATTCTACGCATGGGCGGAAAATAAGGGATGTTCCGGCGCCGCTACCAGCCCAAATTCCGCTTGCGCGGGGGTTTTCAGCCCTTCCGGAAAAACGACGTCACCGCCTCCACGACCTCGCTGCGTTCTGCCTCCTTCAACTCCGGAAAGCAGGGCAGGCTGAGGACTTCACGGGCGATGCGCGGCGCCTTGGGCAGCGACTCTCCTCCCCGCCCGATCCCGGCGAAGCATTCCTGTTCGTGCAGGCTGTAGGGATAATAGATTTCCGTGCCGATGCCGCGGTCCCGCAGGAAGGCGCGCAGGTCCTCCCGACGGCCGTCGAGAACCCGGATCGTGAACTGGTTCCAGACGCTTTCGGCGTCGCGGCTGACCGTCGGTACAGCGATTCCGTCCAGGCCGGCGAGTTCGGAAAGGTAGGCCTCCGCATGCTCGCGGCGGGCCGCGTGATAATGGTCGAGACGAGGGAGCTTGTCCCGCAGCAGGGCGGCCTGCAGGCTGTCGAGGCGGAAGTTCCCACCCAGCAGGGGATGCACATATTTAGGATACATCCCGTGATTGCGCAGGCGCACGACCGTCTCGGCAAGGGCGGCGTCATCGGTCATCAGCATGCCGCCGTCCCCGAAGCCACCGAGATTCTTGGTCGGGTAGAAACTGAGGGCCCCGAACTCGCCGAAGGTGCCGGCCCTCGTTCCCTGGTATGTTGCCCCGATGGCTTGGGCGACGTCCTCGAGCACGTAAAGATCGTTCTGCCCGGCCAGCGCCATGACGCATTCCATGTCGGCGGGTTGTCCAAAGAGATGCACCGGCACGATGGCCCGGCAGCGCGGGCTCAGTTTGGCTTCCGCGTCGGCGAGATCGATATTGAAGGTATCCTCCCGCACATCGACCCAGACCGGCGTCGCCCCGGTGCGCACGACGCTGCCCGCCGTTCCGAAAAAAGTGAAAGCCGGGACGAGGACTTCATCGCCCGGACCGATACCAAGCGCCATCATGGCGACGAGGAGCGCGTCCGTTCCCGAGCTGAGGCCGATGGCATGATGGCTATCGAGGTAACCGGCGACTTCCTCTTCAAAGGCCTGTACATCCGGTCCAAGGACAAAGCGGTTGCTTTCCAGAACGCGGGCACAGGTCGCTTGAAAAGCATCCTGCAACGGCTCATGTTGGCGGGATAAATCGAAGAAGGCCACCGGCATGCCTACGTAAAGAGCAGCCGCGCGCCCGCTTTTCAATCGCCATTTTTCCAATGCCCGCCCACGACCTGCAACCGGATGAACCTCTGCAGCTGGAATGGATGCGGTACCGGCGCGAAATGGACCCGCCATTGCGCACCGGCCGGACCCTTCTCGCCGAACGGACGGGCCTGCTTCTCCGCGTGACACGGGAACGGGCTCCCCTGGAATCCTTCCTCGGGGAAATCGCGCCCTTGCCTTGCATGGGTTCCGAATCGACCGCGGATGCGGAAGCCTTTCTTCGCAGCCTGCCCGGGATAATGACTTTCCGGGAATATCAATCCGCTGCGAAAAGGGCCGGATCCGCCGGCGGCTTCGGCATGCAAAGTTGCTGGCAATCGCTCCCTTCGCAGCCGTCCTCGATCCGATCGGCCGCCTTGCTGGAACTGGACGAGGCCGCCCCGTCCAAGCTCGCGAGGGCGCGTGAGGCCGGCTTCCGTACCTTCAAGTTGAAATGCGGATTTCAGGAGATCACGACCGAGGTAAAAAACTGGGAATGCCTTCGGGAAGGCCTCCGCGAAGGAGACCGCCTCCGTCTCGATCCGAACCAGGCCTGGCGCGGGAAAGACTGGGAAAATTGGAAGCATCTTCTTCGACGGGACCCGGCGCCAGTGGAGTTCATTGAAGAGCCGTTTCCCACCGGTGCCCTTGATGCCCGTCAGCTCCTCGAAGAAGCTTTTACCGCGCCCGTTCCGCTCGCGCTGGATGAGTCGCTTTCCGGGCCGGACGGCCGGTTCCGCCACCCGGAGTTTCTCCGCAAGTGGCCGGGCTGGTTGATCCTCAAGCCCTTCCTTATCGGATTTCCCGGACCCCAGCCTCTCGGCATTCCGCGGAACCTGAGCGGGAAAACGGTCTTCTCCTCGGTTTTCGAGACCGGGATCGGGCTGAGCCGCCTGATCCATCTCGCGAACCATTTCGCCCCCGAAATCGATCATGGCCTCGATACCGGGAAACACTTCAATGATGAACTGGGGCTCGGCCATTCCGGTCCGCGCCTGCACGCCCTCACCGCCGGGGAGGAAGAAAGCCTGTGGACGACATTACCCGCCAGTTGGAAGCAGCGCTGACGCTTGCCCTGCCCGCCAGCCGACCGGCCGAATTTTCCTGTCTGCTCGACGGACGTTCCGCGGAGGCTTTCTGGGCGGGCTTTCTCGACGCCCAGCGCCAAGGTCGCTGTGCCTGCGCGGTCGATCCTGACTGGCCCCAGGCATGGAAAGACGCGGTATGGGCGGAAGCCGCGTCCGCCGACATCGTCAACGAAAAGGCTTTTCGCCTCCTCCTCCCCACGGGTGGCAGCACCGGCAGGCCGCGGCTCTGCCTGCATGACCTCGGCACTCTTTCCGTTGCCGCACAGGGCTACGCGCAGCGGTTCGCCAACGAGAATCTCTATCACAGTGTTTCCTGCCTCCCTCCCTATCACGTCGGTGGCATGATGCCGGCCTTACGCGCCGTGGCCTGCGGCGGCCGGATCGCCTACCTCGACTACCGCGATCCGGACAGCTTTCCCCAGGTGACCTTTCCCCTCAGGGAAAGCGCGCTCTCGCTCGTCCCGACGCAACTCCGGCGAATCCTCGCCACCGCCGGCGGGGCCCGGAGATTGCGGAGCTTCGGCCTCATCCTTGTCGGGGGCGCGGCCTGCCCCGCCGACCTTCTGCGCAAGGCACGCGCGGAGGAGATTCCTCTCGCCCCCTGCTACGGTTCCACCGAAACCGCCGCCATGATCACGGTTCTGTCTCCCGCCGCTTTTCTGGCCGGAAAGGCGTCGTCCGGAACTGCCCTGCCCCATGTGCGCCTCGCAATCGAATCCGGCAGTGGGCGTCTCCTCGTTGATGCCGAAAGCAACCTCCGCGCCTATGTGCCCGCCCGGCGGAACTTTTCCCGGCACCCATTCCGCACCCAGGACCTCGCCAAGCTGGATCCGGACGGTGGTCTGCGCATCCTCGGTCGCCACGACCGCGTCATCATTTCCGGCGGCAAAAAGATCCAGCCCGAAGCGGTTGAAGAAGCCGCCCTCCGCAGCGGCCTTTGCGCCGATGTCCTCTGCCGCGCAAGAGAAGATGCCGATTGGGGACAGGCGGTGGTCCTCGTCGTCGTTCCGAGGGATCCCCCATCGTTCGGGAAAGAGGTCCTGCTGCGTGCCCTGCGCGACCACCTTCCCTCTGCCGCCCTTCCCAAATCCATCGATGTTGTGGCCGAAATACCCCGCTCCGCCGCCGGCAAACCGCAGCTGCCCGACTGCCTCTCCCGCAGCCCCCGTGAGGACGATTTTTCGTCTTGAAGTTCCCCTTCGCGGACGGTTCTCCTATGAAATGGAGCACGATCCACTGACCGGAGAAGTCGATCCGAAATTCTACAAGCCCGCCGACGAATTTTTCCCCGGAAACGCCAGTGTCGGGCTGACCTTTGACGACATCACCCTCGCCACCCGCTACAGCGAGGTCCTTCCCCGCCACACCCGCGTCGACACCCGCCTCGCCGAAAAACTGGGGCTCAACATCCCTCTCCTCTCCGCGGACATGGACACTGTCACGGAGGCGGAGATGGCTGCCGCCATGGCGCGCAACGGCGGTATCGGGCTGATCCACTACAACATGCCCGAAAAGCAGCAGGTGCGCCAGGTCACCCGGGTGAAGAATGATGTCCACGGGCTCATCCAGGAGCCGATCTCCGTCGAGCCGGATATTTACATCGCCGACGTTCTCGCCATGATCGAACAGCGCGGTTTCAAGTTCCATACCTTTCCCGTCGTCGATGAAAGTAACCGCTTCCTCGGCCTGCTGCGCGGCCGTGTCGTGAAAAACCGCTACCGGGAAGTGAAGGTGTCGGACGCCATGACACCACTGGAAGAGGTCTACACCATCCGCGAGGAGGAGATCGCGGGGGATCCCATCGGGGCCGCGGACCGCTTTTTCAACGACCACATGGGCATCCACAAACTCATCGTGGTCGACCGGCAGGGGGAACTGAAAGGCCTCTTCACAATGTCCGACATCGAACGGATCCGCGAGGAGGAGAACGCCGCGGTGCGCCCCGCCCGGGACGCCAGTTTCCGCCTTCTCTGCGGCGCTGCCATTTCCGCGGCCCGTACCTCCGCCGGGAAGCTCGACCAGGAACGGATTCTCACCCACGCCAGCAACCTCGTGGAGGAGGGCGTCGACGTCCTCGCCGTCTCCACCGCCCATGGCCATTCCGAGGGAGTCGGGGAAATGGTCCGCCTGCTGCGCAAGTCGTTCCCCGATCTGCCCCTCATTGCCGGCAACGTCACTTCCGAGGAAGGCATTGCCTACCTCGCCAAATGCGGGGCTGATGCCGTCAAGGTCGGCCAGGGACCGGGCTCCATCTGCACCACGCGCATCGTCGCCGGGATCGGCATCCCGCAGCTGACCGCCCTCTATGTCTGCTCCCGTGCCGCCGCGCGCCATGGGGTCCGCACCATCGCCGACGGCGGCATTACCAAAAGCGGCGATATGGTAAAGGCCCTGACCCTCGCCGACGCGGTCATGTGCGGCGGCCTCTTCGCCGGCTGCATGGAGGCCCCCGGCAGCGTCATGGAGATCAACGGGAAATTCTACAAACAGTACCGCGGCATGGGCAGCCTGAATGCGATGAGGGCCGGCTCCGCCGCCCGTTACGGCCACCAGCACCGGCCCTCGAAGTCTCCCCGCAGTCATGATAAAGTGGCTGCAGAAGGGATCGAGGCCCTCAAGGAGGTTTCCGGCAGCATTGACGACACCCTCCGTCAGTTGATCGGGGGCCTGCAGAGCGGGATGGGCTATCTCGGCGCCGAATCGCTCTCCGAGCTGCGGGAAAAGGCCCGCTACATCCGCGTCTCCCCGGCGGGCCAACGCGAATCCAGTCCCCATGACGTCGTCGAGGTGAAAACCACCAAAGACGACGACTGATCCGCTTTTTCAACCACTCCCCCCGCAATGAGTTGCCGCTTCCCTCTCCGCCGTTTCGTTGGGACCCATGCTTACGGAAATCCATCTCGCTAAGGAAAACTTCAAGTTTTCCGCGGGGCATTTTACTATCTTTTCCGCCACTGAACGGGAAAACCTGCACGGTCATAATTTCACCGCGGGCGTGACGATCCAGTGCGAAGTCCTCAAGAACGGCATGACCTTCGATTACGGTCTTGCCAAGCGGGCCATGGAAACGCTCTGCCGCTCCCTCAACGAGACCTTCCTTCTCCCGGCAAATTCGCCCCACCTGAGAATACAGGAGGTCGACGACCATCTTTTCGCCATCTTCGCGGACGAAAAAATCCCTTTCCTCCGCCGCGACGCCACCCTTCTCCCGCTCGAAAATGTCACCGTGGAAGAACTTGCCCGCTGGTTCCTCGATCAGTTCATCAAAGATTTTGCTTCCGAGCCGGCCTACCGCATCCGCGAGCTGGCCGTCGAGATCAACTCCGGCCCTGGCCAGGGCGCGACCATGCGGCGGCATTTGGCCTGATGCCTCCTCTTTCTAGCATCCGGGACTTTACGACAGAGGTATCTTGCCCCAGATTAGCAGCATGCAAGTGGTGCGAGCACAAAGCGCAGGTTTCTGCTGGGGAGTCGAACGAGCCATTGAGATCGCCCGCGACTTCGCGGCGAAGGGCAAGCGTCCGGTCTACACCGACGGTCCCCTGATCCACAACCGGCAGATGATGGAACGCCTCCAGGGGGAAGGCATCCAGGAGGTCGGCGATTACCAGAGTTCCTCCGATGTACAGGTGAAGGAGGAGGAGCGGGAAAACTCCGTCCTCGTCGTCCGCGCCCACGGCATCTCTCCGGAGCGGCGCCAGTACCTGAAAAGCCTCGGCATTGAGTTCAAAGACGCGACCTGCCCGGATGTCGGTATCGTCGCCGGCAAAATCAAAATCCATGCCCGCAAAGGGTATGCCACGGTTATCTTCGGGGACCGCAACCATCCCGAAGTGATCGGCCTGATGGGCTACACCAAGGGCAAAGGTTACCCGGTGAAGACCTTCGAGGATGTGGATGCGCTCCCGGACCTCGGCGACAAGGTGGCGGTGGTCTCCCAGACGACCATGTTCACCGATGATTTTCATGCCATCGCCAACCGGGTGAAAGAAAGCTATCCGGAGGCCCTTGTTTTCGACACTATCTGCGGGGCGACCAAGGACCGGCAAGGAGACATTGCCGTCCTGTACGATCAGGAAGTCGAGGCTTTCGTCGTCATTGGCGGTCATCATTCCGCCAACACCTGCAAGCTGGCCATGCTTGCCCGCAAGACAGGCCTGCCCACCTACCACATGGAAACGGCAAAAGAAATCGACCGTGAAGAGTTGGCCCAATACCGCAAAATCGGGGTCACCGCCGGAGCCTCCACGCCGGAGTTTCTCATCAAGGAAGTCTGCAACCAGCTCGCCGCCATCGAGCCCGCGCCGGTCGGGTAAGCCGGAGAGAAGGGAAGGGCTGCCGTGCCTCCGCAGGTGGCGTGCCACGTTCCGATTTGGCAAGCACGCCGCGCCGCTTTTCACTGGCCTTGCCGTCGCAGAAACTCCACAAGCTGCCGCATGGCGCGACCGCGGTGAGAAATGCGGTTCTTTTTCCCGCCGGCGAGCTCCGCGAAACTGAGGTCCTCGCCATTGGGCCGAAAAAGCGGATCGTACCCGAACCCCGCTCCGGCCTGGGGAACGCAAAGGATGGTGCCTTCGCATTCCCCGTAAAAGATCTTTTCCTGCGTACCGCCGTCGATGTTCCGCATGAACACAAGCGCGCACACGAAGCGGGCGCTCCGGCCCTCCTCCGGCACCTCCGCCAGTTCGGACAGCAACCTGGCATTGTTCGCGGCGGGATCGGCGGCTTCTCCCGCATAGCGGGCGGACCGCAGGCCCGGCGCACCGCCGAGGGCGTCGACGCACAGGCCGCTGTCGTCGGCAAGGAGCCATGTCCGGAAAGGCAACCTGCCGATAAGCGCGAGGCCCTTGATGCGGGCGTTGTCGGCAAAGGTTTCCCCGTTCTCCTCCACATGGGGCATACCGCCGAGGGCGGCGGCGGAGACAAGGTTAACCGGAAATGCGAGTTGCTGGAACAACTCCGCGAACTCGCCCAGTTTATGCGGATTGCCACTAGCGAGATAAAGGTCCATCAAGGTCGTCCTCCGATCCGGGGTAATGCAGGAAACCCCGGACAAGCTGGTCATCGCCAAAGGTTTCGTGCCGCACCTCACGAAGCTGTATCGTGTCTTCCATGGAAGCAGGTTCCTCGCCCATGAAAGGGGTCAAGCCGCTCGTATCGGCAAGAAGCTTCGGCGCCCGGTAAGCAAAGAGGTAATGGAGGGCACGGGCACCAAGGAAGGAACTCAGTAAATGCGCGCCGCCCTCCACATACAATCCCTGCAGGTTTTCTTCGCAGCACCGGCCGGCAAACTCCGTGAAACTGAGGTCTGTCTGCCCTTCGGAAATGCACCAGAAACGGATCCCGTGCCTGGCTTCCAGCCTGCGGGCCTCGGCCTCGCGCTCTTTCGAAGTAACAACGACGGTCTGCCCCCGCCATTCGTCCGTGTAGACGCGAGCGAGGGACTCCTTGAAGGTGACAAGATTCCGATCGAAGACAAAGCGTCGGGAGCACCAGGGCTCCTCCCCGGGAAGGCGGGCCGACAGTTCCGGATCGTCCGAAAGGACCGTCCCGGCGCCCACCGCGATGGCGGGGAAATACCGGCGCCAGCGGTGCACGTCCGCCCGGGCTTTCTCCCCGGTAATCCATTTGGACAGGCCACTCCGGGTCGCCATGCAGCCATCCACCGTCGTCGCCACCTTTCCGGCGAAAAAGGGACCGCCGCGTTCGTGCGTCCAGTGAAAGATCAGGTTGCGGTCCCTGCATTCCTGCTCGAGTACACCGGAGCGGAGCTCGGCGCCCCCTTCCTGCAGTACGTTGAGTCCGCGCCCCCGGTGTTCGCACCATGGATCGATGGTGCCGATGAGGACTTTCCGGATGCCGGAGGCCAGGATGGCCTCGGTGCAGGGCCCTGTACGACCTGAAGTCGAACAGGGTTCCATAGTGACGGCCATGGTCGTTTCCGCGTCCGGCTGAAGTCCAATATCCGCGAACGCCTCCAGCGCCATGATTTCCGCGTGCCGGCCTCCAGGTGGCTGTGTGTAACCGCGGGCCACGACCTCACCCCGGTGGAGGATGGCAGCGCCCACAGCCGGATTGGGATGGGTCCGGCCCATTGCCTTGTCGGCCTCCGCCAGTGCCACGCGCATTAAATCTTCGTCTTTCATCGGATGAGT
>JAAAOD010000121.1 GCA_009908535.1 Verrucomicrobiota bacterium | reverse complement strand
GATCGAGGGAAAGCACGTGTATGAGATTCTTCAATACGGCGAGATTCGTTCCACCGTCGAAAGTATCAAGGACCGGGCCGATTCCCAGGACGAGGATGCGGAGGACGATGCCGGCGAGAAGAAACCCGCCGCCGAAGAGGATGAGGACGACAAGGGCCTCAGCCCGGAAACCGCCCCCGCCCCGGCATAAGTCGGCCGGCCCTGAGGCCCAGCAGCGGCCGGCCAGAGCCGAAGACAGCGGTGCCCTCCCTCACGGCGGACGGCGGAAACACCGCCGCGTTTCCCTCCAGCAGGTGCTTCTTACGGCGGAAACGCCGCCGCGTTTCCCTCCAGCAGGTGCTTTTCACGGTCGAAGAACTGCTGCATGGCGGGTTCTTCCGGGTCGGGATAGATAAAGACGATCACCGGATGCGGAGTGCCGGGTAATTCAACCACGCTCCATCCCTCCGGTGTCCAGTCGAAGTAACGGGCATTGCCATCCCTGCCGGCCAGAAAGCCTTTCACGCGCAGGGCGGGATTCCCTTCACGTTCCAGACAGGCGGCGAATTCCGCGGGCTCCACCCCGGATACGAGCCGCTTTTCCACGACGGAGTAGGGGTTTGGCGTCTTCGCGAGTTCGGCCGACGGCGTGGGCGGGGAAGCCAGGTTCGGCGGTGGCGCGGTCAGGTCGCTGTAGCGACATTCCACGACAGGACAATCGGAATTGTATTCCCGTAAAAGCCGCCGGGCCTCATCGATTTCCTCCGCAGTGGCGAGATCGGTCTTGTTGAGGAGAAGCAGGTTGGCCGCCGCGATCTGTTCGGTGAAGGCGGGCAGGGTGCGGATGAGTTTGTGGGCCTGAGGTGCGGAAACGACGCAGAAAACGTCGCGGACAAAAAAGTTCTTTTCCAGTCCGGCCCCGCGCAACATCTCCTGCACCGCCGCCGGCGAAGCCATGCCGCTTGTCTCCACGACCAGTTGCCGGAGGTTGCCCGTCTCCGCGAGGGAGCGGAGCTCCCGCAGGGTCTCGAGGAATTTTCCTGCACGGCACTCACAGAAAATGCTCCCGCCGAGCACGGAGTACACGGTCTGGCCCGACTCCGCCCGCAACCGCTGCGGATCCACCCCGGCGCTTGAAAACTCGTTCACGAGGAAGGCCGTCCCCGCGTCGTTTCCCGCCCGTGCCCAATGCAGCAAAAGGGTGGTTTTCCCGCTGCCGAGAAAGCCCGTGACAAGGAGGATGGGAATGGGCGTGGTGAAGTGCATTATGCCTTTGCGGCGGCGCGGATGGCATCGGCGAGCTTTTTACGGTCGGGAATGAGGGAGGCGAAGGCGGGCCTGCCCTGGATGCAGATGGAGGGAATGGCCGAGACGCCGAGTTCCTGCATGTAGGCGAGGCCTTCGCGGTCGCGGATCTTGTGCTCGACCACTTCGACTTCAGCATCGACCTCCCCGGCGGCCTCGCGCGAGGCCTTGAGCATGTAGTAGCAGGGCGGACAGGTCGCCGAATCGAGGGTGACGACGTCGACGATGACCTTGTCCGAGGAACTGTAGTCGGGAATTGCGACATCGGAGTAATCCTCCTTCTTCTCAGTGGCCTTCAACTGCCGCGCGATATCGCGCTGATAGGGATCCTGCACGACGCGGGCGGCCGCTTTGAGATTGGCCTGCGGCGTGTCGTAGGGCAGGTCGCAACCGGGGGCAAGGACGTAGCTGCGTTCGCCGCCGATCTCCAGGCAGCCCACCGCCTCGCGGGCGGCGTCGGCTTCATCCCCCATGAGCAGGACCGTGGTCAGGCGCATGTTGCCGCCGAAGGATTTGCCGTTGGCAAGGGCCTGATCGCGCAGGCTGGCGAGGTCCACGTTTTCATCCACAGAGATGTTGTCGCAGCCGGTTGCGCACATGGCCTCGATGTTGCGGGTGGCGTTACCGCAGACAAAGAGGCTGCTCAGGCCGCCTTTTTCGCGCACGCGGGCGAAGATCCGGTCAAGCGGGGCGGCGATGAACTGCGTGAAATGGTCGGAGGAGATCTGGCTGACCATCGGGTCGACGACCGCGATGACATCCGCACCCGCCGTCAGGTAGGCCTCCGCCGCCTCTTCACAGACGCCGGCGCAGTAGGCGAGGAGGGCCTCCACTTCGTCCTCCTCGTCGAACATGTCGAGGAAGATATCTTCCCCGCGCAGGTGGAGGGCGAGGGTAAATGGACCGCAGATGAGGCCGTAAAGGGCGCATTCTCCGCCGATCCTATCCTTCAGGCCGCGAACGGCCTCGAGGACGACGGGGAAGCGGCCCTTGTCGGTCCGGAATTCGGGCAGGTCGTCAATTTCGCCGCCCTCGGCATCGCTGAGCGGGTGGCTGGCGACCGAGGGCGGGGCGTCCCCGGCCCAGGACAAAGTGCAGCCGAGGATTTCCGCTTCGATCTGCAGGTCAAAGACGACGGGCACCCCGTCGGCCTGGTAGGCCTCGCGTGCGGTCTCAATCCCGCGGATGATGGCGTCGCTGTCCTGCAGATAGCTTTGCGCGTCCATGCCGAGGAGGCTGGCGGCGTGGACACCCGTGAAGGGTACCCAGGGCGTGCGGGAGGCCTCCCCGCCGCGCAGGGTGGTGAGGAGAATTTCCTTTCCGTTCATATCTTTCTCCTTCAGGCGGAGAGCAGCTTGCGGGCTTCCTCGACGGCGGAGGCGGCGTCGTCGCCGTAGCCGTCGGCCTGGATCTGGTCGGCGAATTCGGCCGTCACCGGGGCGCCCCCGACGAGGACCTTCACCGAAAGTCCGGCCTCCCGGATCCGCGTTACCGCCTCCTTCATCGCCGGCATGGTCGTGGTCAGGAGAGAGGAGAGGGCGATGACTTCCGCCCCGGTCTCCTTGACCTTCTCCACGAAGGCGTCCGCGCTGACATTGGTCCCGAGGTCGATGACCTTGAAATTCGCCCCTTTGAGCATCATGCCGACAAGGTTCTTCCCGATGTCGTGCAGGTCGCCCTCAACCGTACCGATGACCACAGTGTGCTCCGGTTCGAGGCCGGCCTTCACCAGTTCCGGTTCCAGCATCTGCATGGAGGTATTCATGGCCCGGGCGGAGACCAGAACTTCCGGGACAAAGATCTCGTTGGCCTTGAAGCGGCGCCCGACATCGTCCATGCCGGCAATCAGCGCCGCAAGGATTTGGCCGGGCGGCGTACCCGCCTCCAGCAGGACTTCGGTTGCCGTCTTGGCGTCTTTGCGTTTCCCGGCCTTGATCGCCGTGGTCAGGGTTTCCAACAGGTTTTCGCTCATGAAGAAGAGTCAAATGGGCCTTACATGGTATTTAAAGACCAATTCATGGCAAAAATCGCTTTATTCTGGTAATTTTGTGATGTTTTCTGCCCGATATTGCCGGGGTGTCCGCCCAAAGCGCTGACGAAAGCTTTTGCCGAAGTGGCTCGGGTCGAAAAACCCGCATCGGCGGGCAATCTCCTTCAGGCTGAGATCGGCATGGCGGAGGAGATCCGCGGCAAGATCGAGCCGGTAAGCGAGGGAAGCCTGGGCATACCCCTGTCCTTGGCGCCGACGGAAGACGCGGGACAGATGCCCCGGCGAACAGCGCAGTTTCCGCGCCGCCTCTTCCCGGGTCGGGGGTCGTTCAGGATTGTCGCGAATCAGCGCCATGGCCTTATCCACCACGTCCGCCTTTCCCTGCCGCGCAGCCGACCGCTCGATCGCCTCGAGAAGGGCGTTCAGCATTTCATGGGTCCATGTGGCAAGGTCCTCCTCGTCCTCGAGGCGGAAGACGCGCTGCAATCCGGCGGCGTGGATGCGGCCGATCTCCTTTGGCGGGGCGCCACTGGTCAGGGCGGCCCGGTGCATGCTGCTGATCAGTTCCAGCAGGTAGCCTTTGAGGACCGCGAAGTTATCGTGGCTGACGCCGTGGATGTGGGTGAGAATCTGGTTCAACGCGCCGCGGGCAGCCGGCAGATTGCCCGTCTGGATATACCGGATCAGGTCCGGTTCGAGTTTGAGGTAGACATCACCGACAGGGGGCACGTCCGCCCGTTTCACTTCATGGATGGCTTCCGCCTTCTGGCGCTCGAGGTCGGCGGCGCGGCGAGTCTCCCGCAGAAGAGCCTCATTGGTGAGGTTTTCGCGGCGCCCGAAGGACCAGAGGGTGTCGAGAGCCTTCTGCAGGCGTTGCGCCGGGTTTTCCGAAGCCGCCTCTCGCGGTGGATCCAGAGGCAGGTCCTCAACGACAAGGGCGCATTCGCAACGGTTGTTTTCGTGCAGCGGAAGGGCGAAAAAAACCGTATCCTCCGGGGTCGGACAAAGGACCGGTTCTCCCCAGCGCCGGGCTTCCGCGATGGCCCGGCTGCGCCAGAATCGGCGTCCGGAGCGGGCTTCCCCCGTCGTCCGTAAGCGCGTCCCATCCAGCTGGCAGTGGGAGAGCACGCCTTCGGGTTCCCGTCCCCATTCCTCGAGAAGGCGTTCCCAGAGCTCATCGGAGAGGGAAGACAGAGCGGGTTCCATGAGAGAAAGGAGGCCGAACGGCTGTCGCTCGTTCGCTACGTATGCGTGACTGAACGGCTGTCGCTCGTTCGCTACGTATGCGTGACTGAACGGCTGTCGCTCGTTCGCTACGGCTGCGCGATCTGTAGCGAACGAGCGACAGCCGTTCGGCCTCAGCAAAGAAGGGTGGAGCCACCCAACGGACTCGAACCGTCGACCTGCTCATTACGAGTGAGCTGCTCTACCAACTGAGCTAGGGTGGCACCGTGGAAAAGGGCCAAGGTGAAAAGCGGTTCCGGGCATGGCAATCAGAAAATGGGGCCTTCTGGCAGCGTCCAAGCCCTTCGGGTATTTTTTGCATTGCCATGCCCGCAGGCTCCGTTTTCGGTGATCGTTTTTCCCTATGCGGAACCGCAACCGAACCGTGCGCTCATGAAACAAATCACCATCCAGACTCAAGACCGGAAGGAAACCGGCCGTTCGGCCAACAAGTCGCTGCGGCGCGAAGGCCGAATTCCCGCTGTTTTCTACGGTGAATCCGGCAACCGTCTCCTTTCCCTCAACGACCACGAATTCGGGCAGAAATACCGACAGATCATGGGGAAGGCCGCCCTCATTGAGCTCAAAATGGGGGAGGGCGATGAGGACACCTCCTTCGCGATCATCCAGGAACTGCAGCGCAACCCGCGTTCGGATGATTTCGTCCATATCGACTTCAAGGAAATCGTCCGCGGTCAGGAAATGGAAGCCTCCATCCCGCTGAACACCACCGGCGTCGCCGACGGGGTGAAAAACTACGGGGGAGTCCTTGAAGTTTCCGCCACTGAGCTTCGCGTCCGCTGCCGTCCGCGCCACCTTCCCGAAGGCATCCATCTCGATGTCAGTGCGCTCGAAATCGGCAGGTCGATCCACCTTTCGGAGGTCGATGCTCCCGAGGGGGTGACCTTCCTTGATGACCCCGACATGGTCGTGGTATCCTGCGTCGGTGCATCCGGTGGCGCTTCCGGAGCCGAAGAGGAGGCCGAGGGGGAAGTCGCCGCCGAAGAGGGCGCGACCGTCCCCGCCTCCGCCGAAGGGGAAGGATCCGAAGAAGGGGACGGCAAGGAAAGCTGAACCGCTCTCTTTTTCCTTTTTGTTCTTTGCATGCAATCGGTGCGCGTCATCGCGGGACTCGGAAATCCCGGACCGCGATACGATGGGACGCGCCACAATATCGGGTTTTCCGCAGTGGAGCGGCTGGCCGCACGCCATTCCGCGCCTTGGAAGGAAGAGTCCCGTTTCTGTGCCCAGACCGCCTCCATCGTAATCGACGGCAACCCTGCGTTGCTGTTGAAGCCCCAGACGTTCATGAACGCCAGCGGCAAGGCCGTCGCGGCGGTCTGCCGGTATTATAAATGGGCGCCGGTCAACGTGTTGGTGGTTTACGACGAGGTGCAGTTGCCGCCGGGTACGTTCAAGCTGAACACCACCGGCGGAGCGGGCGGGCACAACGGACTGGCCGATATCATCCAGCTTCTGGGACGGAATTTTCCCCGCCTGCGCCTTGGCATCGGGGAAAAGCATCACCCCGAAATGTCCCTCACCGATTACGTTCTCGGCCGCTTCAGCGCGGACGAGATCTCCCGCCTCGCGCCCCGATGGGATGCGATCCTCGACGCCATGGAGTTGATCCTCCGCAAAGGACCTCTTCTCGCCGGCAACACCTTGAATCAACGCAAACGACAACATGAGCGACCCAACGAAACGGACCTACCAACTGACCGTCATTCTTGACACCCGCGGCTACGAGGCCCCGGTGGAATCGCTGGAGGAGAAAATCACCACTCTCCTCGGCGAACTCGGCGGTGACGTCGGTAAAGTGGAAAACCTCGGGCGAATGGAATTCACCCGCGTAACGGAACAGGATCATACCGGGGATACCTACCTCTCCGTGCAGGCAAGCGGGCCGGCGAACCTGCCGGACGAGCTGCAGGACCGCATCCGTCTGGACGACCAGATCAAGCGGATCATGGTCCGCTCCGTCTAACCCGGATAACCTGTACACCTTCGGAGACAACGCCATGGCATCCTACAACAAAGTCATGTTGATGGGGAACCTTACCCGGGATCCCGATGTGCGCACGACCCCCGCCGGGACGACGATCGCCAAGCTCGGGATGGCCGTGAACCGGCGCTACCGCACCCGCGACAACGAGCAGCGCGAGGAGACGACTTTTGTCGATATCGATGCCTTTGGCCAGCAGGCGGAGGTCATTTCCAAATACTGCCAGAAGGGGTCCCCGCTTTTTGTGGAAGGGCGCCTGCGCCTCGACCAGTGGCAGACCAGCAACGGGGAAAACCGCTCCAAGCTTGTCGTCGTCCTGGAAGGCTTCCAGTTCCTCGGGCGCGCTGGAGAGGCCGGGGTTAATGAGGGCACATCCGAAGGAGGCGGCGGGTATCGCGGCCAGTCCACGCAATCCACGGGGGGCTCCAGCAACGGCAACACCGGCGGCGGGAATGACTTTCAGGAAGACGAAGACATCCCTTTTTGATCACAACCGTTATCCATTGAACGGATCCACCTTATTTCCGAACCTACAGGAGAACAAACCATGGCAAACGCAGAACTTTTACTCCTCGAGCCGATCGAGGACCTCGGCAATGAAGGCGATACCGTGAGTGTCGCCGCCGGCTACGCCCGCAATTACCTTCTTCCCCGGGGGAAGGCCATTCCGGTCACCCGCGCAAACAGGAAGCAGATTGAATCCCTGCGCACCCGCTCGGAAAAGCGGCGTGCCTCCGAACTTGAGGCCGCCGAGGCCATCAAAGGCAGGCTCGAGGGCATGAGTATTGTCTTCGCGGTCAAGACCGGCCCCGGCGGGAAGATGTTCGGTGCTATCACCGCGCAGGACCTCATCGACCGCATCGGCGAAGAAGGGGTCAACCTCGAGAAGAAACAGGTCAGCCTTTACAATCCGGTGAAAAGCCTCGGAAAGCACACCACGCGGATCCGGCTCCATCCGGAGGTGACGATCGATTTCGATTTCGAGGTCGTCTCGGAGAATCCGATCGAAGAGGAAGACGAAGAGGCGGGCACGCAGGGAGCCTGACGCGCGCATTTCGGGACTCGCCCCGTGCCTGAACGGTTCACGAACCAGCCCCGATGAGCGAAGAAGCCCGCCGCGTTCCGCCCCACAGCCTGGAGGCGGAAGAGGGCCTCCTCGGCTCCTGTCTGATCGATCCCGGGCAGGATATTCTCTCCGCCTGCATGGAGGCCGGGCTGCGCGCCGACGCCTTTTTCAAACCCGCGCACCAGGTCGTCTACCAGATCCTCAACGATCTCTATGAAAAGGGCGACCCCGTCGACGAGGTGACGGTCCTCAACGCCCTGCAGAGCCGCAGTGTCGGCAGCATCGAGTGGCTCAAGGAACAGCAGCGCTTCACGGATCCGAAAACCCCTCTGGTGCAGCTGATCGGCGGGCCCGGAACCCTGGTGGGGCTGACCGACCGAATCGAGTCCTTCGCGAACGCGCGCCACTGGCTGGAGATCGTGCGGCAGAAGTGGCTCCTGCGTCGCCTCATCCAGACGGCGGGGCATATCGCGGAGGAGGCCTACGTGAACCAGGACCAGCTGGATCACTTCATCGATTCCGTCGAGCAGCAGATTCTCGCCATCAACGAGGAGCGGGTAGAGGACTCCGCGCAGAAGTTTGACCGGGCCATCGACGACGCCGGCCATCTCATCCAGCACATTCTTGCCGGGGAACAGGAGGACGGCGTCCTCACCGGTTACACCGACGTGGACAAAATGACCTTCGGCCTCCATTCGGGGCAGATGGTGGTCCTTGCGGCGCGGCCCTCCATGGGGAAGACCTCCCTTGGCATGAACATCGCCGAAAACGTCGCCTTGCCGACGAAAGGGGAGGCACGGAGCGTTCTCGTTTTCAGCCTCGAAATGCCCTCGGAACAACTCGCCATGCGGATGCTGTGCGGCCGTGCCAGGGTGAGCATGCGGAAGGTGCGCGACCGCATGCTGGGGCAGGAACAACAGCGCGAACTCGGAAAGGCGGCCACCGTGCTCCGCAGTGCACCCATCTGGGTGGACGACAGCAGCGGGCTGAACATTCTCCAGTTGCGGGCAAAGGCACGCCGCCTGCGCAAGCAGCACGGCATTGACCTCATCGTGGTCGACTACCTGCAGCTCATCAACGGGACCGATTACCGCGTTCCCCGCGAGCAGCAGATCTCGGAGATCAGCCGCGGCCTCAAGGCGATGGCGAAGGAGTTGAACCTGCCCGTGCTCGTCCTCAGCCAGTTGAACCGTTCCTCTGAAAAGGAAAACCGTCAGCCACGGATTTCGGATTTGCGCGAGTCCGGTTCCATTGAACAGGATGCCGACGTGGTATTCCTCCTCGCGGCACGGCAGAAGGCGGAAGAAGAGAGCGCAATCCCGCAGGCCTCGCGCGAGCGG